>CAYYOE010000289.1:0-4294 GCA_964473055.1 uncultured Rhodobacterales bacterium
ACCCGGATGAAGGTGGACGACGAGGCGCGGCGCTATGTGCGCAACCTTCTGGACGCTCTGTATCCCGACCTGTCATCCCCTGCACCCGCCATGACCCTGGCCCGGCTGTCCCCGGCCAAGCAGGTGGACGGGATGGTCGCGGGGCACCGGGTCGAGCGCGGAACGCGGATGATCGCGGGCCTGCGCGACGGGTTGTCGACGCGGGCCATCTATACGACGGCGCAGGATGTCGACCTCTGGCCCATTTCCATCGCGGGCGCGGAGTACCTGCAGGACGCCGGGTCCTTGCGGGCGGCTGGTCTGACGGATGCGCAAGGTCTGGGGGCCGAGGCGGGTATCCGGATCACGGTGGCGCGCACCGGTTCGGGGGCGATCGCCGATCTGGCGCTGGACCGGCTGGACCTGTACCTGGGCGGGCGCAACCGCGGCGGGCCGCTGTTCGATGCGATCCACGGCGCGGCGCCCCGCACCTTTGCTCGGCCCAGTGCCAGCCGCGGGGCATGGACAGCCGCAGGCCCGGTGGAGCTGGTCGGAATCGGTGACGGTGAGGGCCTTCTGCCCCGCGTGCGCGCGTCGTTCGAGGGGTATCGCCTGGTCCGCGAGTATTTCCTGATGCCGGAGCGGTTCCACTATGCCCGCCTGACGGGCCTGAACCCTGCGGTGCGCGACGTGACGACCGGGACGATGGACATCCTGGTCGCCCTGTCACGCCCCGATCCGGCGCTTGCCGACCTGCGGGCCGATGACTTTCGCCTTTTCGTGACGCCGCTGGTCAACCTGTTCGAGCGTGAGTGCAATATCGTCGACCTGGACCGCCGCTCGACCGCCCATATCGTTCATGCCGACCGGACCCGCCCCCGCGACCACGAGATCTACCGCCTGATCCGGGTCGAGGACGCCGACGCCGATGGTGCCGAGGCGCAGGTCATGCCGTTCCATTCGGTCGAACAGAACCGCGGGACGGGGTATGTGTTTGCCACCGAACGCCGCCCCCGCCGTCCCGGCGAGGACGAATTGCGGCGCGGCCAGACCCGCACGACCTATGCGGGCGACGATGTGTTCATTTCGGTCTCGCGCAGGCCAGGGGCGACCACGCCGCGACCGATCCGAAGGCTGGACATCCGCGCGCTGGTCACGAACCGCGACCTGCCGATCCTGGACGACCTGCCGAAGCTGACGCTGGATTCGGGCGACCCGGTGGCGGCGATCGAACTTCTGGGGGCGTTCCGCCGTCCGCGCGCGTCGCTGTCGGCCGACATGCCGCGGGCCGCCGGGGGCGAAGCCGCGCACGACGATGTGACGTGGCGCTGGATCGGGCAACTGGCGTTGAACCATCTGTCGCTGGCCGAAGAGGGCCGCAATGCCGAACCACTGCGCGCGATGCTGGACCTTTATGCCGACCGGGGCGACCCGGCGCTGGCGCGCCATGCGCGTGCCATTGCCCGTGTCCAGTCGCGCCCGGTGATGGAGCGGCTGCCGATGGGCGGGCCGATTGCCTTCGGTCATGGCACCGAGATCACGCTCGATGTGGACGAGGGGCCGCTTTCGGGGGCGTCAAACCTGCTTCTGTCCGGGCTGCTGGCGCAGCTCTTTTCCCGCCATGCGGCGGTCAATTCCTTCGTGCGCACCCGCACGATCCTGTCCCAGACCCAAGCGGAGGTGAGATGGCCGACGACACCCGGCACCCGCAGCCTGATCTGACCCCGCCGGGCCGGACGGGTGGTGGGCACCTGCCGACCGAGGCCGAGACCATGGGCTTTTTCGAACTGCTGCGGCAGTTGGAAACCGGAGGCCTGCGGTTTGGCCGCGCCGGGGGACCGGACCGGGAACCGGCGCGGCTGGGGCAGGGCGTGCGGCTGACCTTTGCCACGCGGGATATCGCGGATGCACGGGCCGGGCGGGCAGGACAGCCGCCGCGGGTCGATGTCAACGTGCTGGGCCTACTGGGGCCCGAGGGGCCGATGCCCCTGCACCTGACGCGCTGGGTGATGACGCGCATGTCGAACCGCTGGTTCGCGGGCGACAGTGCCGATGCGACCGCGGACACGACGTTCCTCGATTTCGTCAACATGCTGCAGCACCGGCATATCGCGCTGTACTGGCGGGCCTGGGCCGATGCACGACCGGCGGTTCAGGTGGCACACGGCACCGGTGGGCGGATCAGCGCGCTGATGCGGACGCTTGCGGCAGTGGGGTTGCCAGGCGCCGCGACGGGCAGTCTTGCCCGCACCTCGGCCAAGCTGCGGCATGGCACGTCGCTGGCCCAGCAGGTGCAGTCGCCGGGACGGCTGGTCGAGTATCTGTCCGAAGTCACCGGCGCGCCTGTCTCGCTGGTGGAATTCGTGGGACGCTGGACCGACATTCCACCCGCCTTGCAGACCCGGCTGGGCCGCGCACATGCGGGCCTGGGGCATGGGGCTGTCTCGGGGGCACGGGTGTATGAGCGGGCGAACCGTGCCGAAGTGCAGCTTGGGCCGCTGGACATCGTGCAGTTCACCGGGTTTCTGGACGATGCCGAGCGGCAGTTCGAATTGCGCCATGCGATCCTGTTTGCCATGGGCGAAGGCATCGCCTTCGATCTGCGGCTGGTCCTGCGCGCCGCCGATGTGTCGCCCGCGCAGCTGGGGTCGGCCCGGCTGGGGCGTACGGCGTGGCTGTCGCCAAAACCGGGGCACGATGCGGACGATCTGGTGATGCGGGGCTTCACGGGGCGCGGGTCGGGCGAGCGTCCGACCGGCGAGAGGGCGGCGGCATGACCGTGCGTCTTGTGATCGAGCACGCCACCCACCCCCAGCGCGAGACATCGCGGACCTGGGAGGGGGGCGAACTGGTCATCGGGCGGGGTGGCGACGCGGGCTGGCAACTGGACGATCCCGATCAGTTCCTGTCGCGCCGCCATGCCATCGTGTCCGATATCGGCGGAGTGCCGCATGTGACCGATGCCAGCCGGGGCGGGCTGTTCGTGGACGGGGCCGCGGCGCCGCTTGGACCCGGCAATGCGCGCGCCCTGGAAGACGGGATGCGCCTGCGCCTGGGGGATTTCGTCCTGCGGGTCGAGATGCAGGCAGAGACAGGGCGCAGTTCGGCACCGCCGGCGCGCGCGCCGTCCCTGAGTTTCGAGTTCGGTCCGGCCGAGGCGCCTGCTGCCCCGGCCCAGCGCCCGGCAGACCTGCCCAACCCGTTCGGAGCCGCGCCTCCGGGGGCGTTCCCTGCAACACCGGACCGGGCGCCGCGGGCGCCTCGGCCGCTCGACATGGACGATCCCTTCGCGCTGGACCTGCGGGGAAATCCCGCGGGCGACGCCGCATCGAGGGGACCCTCGCCGTCTGGGGTGTCACAGGGCGGTCCGTTCGGTGATGCGGCCCCGGCGTCCGGCGTGCGCGGGTCGTCACCGTTCGACGCGCCGCCATCGGGCGCGTCCCCCTTGCCGCCAACGGCTGCCCCACCGGCTGCGACGCCCCGACCCGCGCCCGCGTCATCGCCCTTTGCCGAGCCGGAACCGCCGGCCCCCCCTGCCGTGGCCCGGGGGGGCTATTTCTTCGACGACGCCCCATCCACCTCGGCCGCACCGGCCGATCGGACCGCCCAGACGGCGCGGCCGGAAGATCCGTTCGCCCTGGGAGCGGGATTTCGCCCTGCGTCGCCGGTCGTCGAACCCGCCGGGACCGATGACGAAGGGGAAGACAGCCGCGCGTGGGTTCGCGTGTCGCCGCAGTCGCCGCCACCGGTTCAGGCGCAGCCACCGGCCGGGCCCCTGCAAGACGAAGTGCCGCCCGAACAGCCGCCGCCCCAACCGGTGCCGACCGAACCGCCTTTGCGGGACGCCACCCCTTCGGAGCCGGCGCAACCGGAATCCGTGCAGCCGGTCCTGGCACGCCAGCAAACCGCGCACCCCGACCGGACCGTTCCGCAGGCATCCGGACCCGATCTCTATGCCGCGTTCCTGCGCGGCGCGGGTCTGCCGCCCGAGACCTCACCTGCCGATGCCGAACGCGCGATGGAGGATGCGGGTCGCAACTTCCGGGCCATGGTGGACGGGCTGATGCATCTGTTGCGCGCGCGCGCCCTGGAAAAGCAGAAGGTGCGGGTGGCCGTCACGGTGATGGCTTCGGCCAACGTCAACCCGTTGAAGACATTGCCCACGGCCGAGGACGGCGTCGCCGCGCTGGTGCGGCCGCGCGGTCCGGGGTATCTTGCTCCCGACAAGGCCATCGACGGCGCCTTCCGCGATCTGGCCGACCATCAGGTGCGCACCTGGACGGCCCTGCAGCAGGCGCTGCGCCGCATGATCGAC
>CAYYOE010000290.1:0-4276 GCA_964473055.1 uncultured Rhodobacterales bacterium
AAGGTGCTGTCGTGCTTGGGGTCGCAGCCGATCTGCAGCACGCGCTTGCCCATCATGGAAAAAGCCGCGGACAGGTTGGACGACGTGGTGGACTTGCCGATCCCGCCCTTGCCGTAGACGGAAAACACCTTGGCGCCGGTGATCTGCGTGGACGGGTCCAGATGCACCTGCACCGACCCCTCGCCGTCCATCCCCTTCAGGCTGGGCACTTCATCGCGCGGGCTCATGTGGTTCTTCCCTTCATCCTTGCCGAAATACCCCGGAGTCCGGAGCAGCGCCCCGGTCCGGCCTTGCCGCTGAAACAGACCCGCGTCATTCGGCTGCGATCCCTTCCATCCGGTCTTCCAGTTCGTCCGCCGCCGCCTGCAACGCCGCCAGCGTCGCCGCATCGGGCTGCCAGTACTGGCGGTCGCTCGCTTCCAGCAGTCGGTTCGCCATCCGCATGCTCGCCTGCGGGTTCAGCCCCGCCAGCCGCTTGCGCATCTCCTCGTCCAGCACGAAGGTCTCGGAGATCCGCTGGTACACCCAGGGTTCCACCGCGCCCGTCGTCGCCGACCAGCCCAGCGTGTTGGTCACGCTCGCCTCGATCTGGCGCACGCCCTCGCCGCCATGCTTCAGCATCCCCTCGAACCACTTGGGGTTCAGGCTGCGCGTCCGCGTTTCCAGCGCGATCTGGTCGGCCAGCGTGCGCACCTTGCCGGTGCCGCGCGTCTGGTCGCCGATGTACACCGGCGCATCCTCGCCCTTGGCCCGCTTCACGGCGCGGGCGATGCCGCCCAGCGTGTCGAAGTAGTGGTCCACCGTGGTGATCCCCAATTCTACCGATTCCAGGTTCTGATAGGCCAGATCCACGTCGCGCAGGGTCTGTTGCAGCAGGGCTGCGTGCTTCACGGCCTTGCCGTCGCGCCCATAGGCAAAGGACTTGCGCGCCTCGTAGGCGTCCGCCAGTTCGTCCTCCTCGCCAAAGGCCGACTGGTCCACCAGCAGGTTGACGTTCGACCCATAGGCGCCCTCGGCGTTCGAAAACACCCGCAAGGCTGCGGTCTCGATGTCCACGCCCATCCGGTCCGCATAAGCCAGCGCATGGGCGCGGACGAAGTTCATCGTTTCGGGCTCGTCCGCGGTGGCCGCCTTGAACGCGGCTTCCGCCAGCATCCGGGTCTGCAAAGGCAGCAGGTCGCGGAAGATGCCCGACAGGGTCATCACCACGTCGATGCGCGGACGGCCCAGGTCGGCCAGCGGCACCAGATCGGCACCGGACAGCCGCCCGAAACTGTCGAACCGCGGCACCGCGCCCATCAGTGCCAGCGCCTGCGCGATCGGCCCGCCGTCCGACTTGATGTTGTCCGACCCCCACAGCACCAGCGCGACCGTGCGCGGCAGGGTGGGATGCGCCGCGATCAGCCGGTCCGCCTGCCGTCGCCCGTCTTCGATCGCGAAGGCCGTTGGCATGCGGAACGGATCGAAAGCATGGATGTTGCGTCCGGTGGGCAGGATCTGCGGGCTGCGGATCAGGTCGCCGCCCGGCACCGGGGGCACGAAATGCCCGCCCAGTGCCCGCAGGATCGCGGGCCGTTCGTCCAGCGCTTCCAGATGCGCGCGCGCCGTGGCACGTCCCGCGTCGTCGGTGCCTGCCATCAGTTTCAGCTGCTCGACTATGGCCTCGGGCGTCAGTTTCCGGCCCACGACATGCAGCCCGTCAGGGATCAACGCTTCTTCCGTTTCCAGCAGCATCAGCCACAGCCTGTCGGGGTCGGTCCCGTCCATGTCCACCGCCGCTGCCTGCGCCGCGATCAGCACACGAAGGTCATCCGCCTCGACTGCGTCCGGGGGCAGCGACCGCCAGCGGTTCAGGCTCTCCTTCAACTCCAGCAGCCCCTTGTAGAGACCGGCCGAGGCCAGCGGCGGCGTCAGATGCGTCACCGTCACCGCGTTCGACCGACGCTTCGCCAGCGTCGCCTCCGACGGATTGTTGGCGGCATAGAGATAGATATTCGGCATCTCGCCGATCAGCCGGTCGGGCCAGTCGCGGGCACCCAGGCCCGCCTGCTTGCCCGGCATGAATTCCAGCGCGCCATGCATGCCGAAATGCAGCACCACATCGGCGCAGAAGGTATTGCGCAGCCACAGGTAGAACTGGGTGAAGGCATGCGTCGGCGCGAAGCCCTTCTCGAACAGCAACCGCATCGGGTCGCCCTCATATCCGAACACCGGCTGCACGCCGACAAACACCTTGCCGAACTGCGCCCCCAGCACGAACACGCCCCGCCCGTCCGACTGCTGCCGCCCGGGCGCCGGGCCCCAGACCGCCTCGATGGCCTTCAGGGGCGGGGTGTTCCGCACGATCTGCTCGGCCGATACCACCGCGGCCACGTTCGCGGGCTGGCCATATTGCGCCGCGTTGCCCTGCAGGACAGCCGCGCGCAAGGCCTCCACCGTCTCGGGCGGATCGCAGTCGTAGCCTTCGGCCTTCATGGCCTGCAGGGTGGCGTGCAGGCTCTCGAACACCGACAGGTAGGCCGCCGTGCCAACCGCGCCCGCGTTCGGCGGGAACCCGTACAGCACGATGGCCGCGCGCCGCTCAGCCACCGCCGACCGCCGCAAACGGGCCAACCGCAGGGTCTTTTCCGCCAGAACTTCGACCCGCTCATGGCACGGCGCCATCGCCTTGGACTGGCAGTCCGCCACACAGCCCAGATGGCATCCGGTGCAGGGCAGGGCCCCGTGGCGTCCTGCAAAGACGGTGGGGTTGGTCGCGCCGTCGATCTCGGGCAGGGCGATCAGCATCGTGGTCTCGACCGGCCCCAGACCGCCACCTGACGCCGCCCACTGGCCCAGCGTCTGGAATTCCAGCGGATGCGCGGCGATATAGGGCACGTCCAGCGCCGTCAGCGTGTCCACCGCCGCCGCGCTGTCGTTGTAGGCCGGCCCCCCCACCAGACTGAACCCGGTGAGGGAGACCAGCGCATCCACGCGCGCCTGCGAAGGATTGGCACCCGCCATGAACGCGGAAATGGCAGGCCGCCCGTCCAGCCCCCCCGCAAACGCGGGCACACAGGCGATACCCTTCGCCTCGAACGCCCGGATCACCGCGTCGTAATGGGCGGTGTCGGACGCCAGGATATAGGACCGCAGCATCAACAGGCCGACCGTTGCCACCGCGCCCTCGGGACGGGGCAGCAGGGCGGCATCCGTGACGATCCGGCCGGGCAGATCGGGGTGATACAGACCCACATCGGGGTATTCCACGGGCGCGGCCGCCTTCGCCCCGCGCCAGGCGCGCTCGTGCGCATAGCGGCCCACCAGGAAGCGGATCATCTCGCGCACGTTGTCGTCGGACCCGCCCAGCCAGTACTGCATGGTCAGGAACCAGGCGCGCATGTCCTGCGCCTTTCCCGGGATGAACCGCAGGATCTTGGGCAGCCGCCGCAGCATCGCCATCTGCCGCTCGCCCGACTGCGGAGCGCCGTTGGACGATGATCCGCGCAGCTTCTTCATCAGCGCGACGAACCCGGACGCGGGCTTCATCATGTCCAGATCGCCCATCCGCGTCAGCTTGACGATGGCCCCATCGGCGATCACGCCGATCATCGCATCGCAATTTGGCCGCCGGGCTTCCAGCGCGGGCAGGATCGCCCGGACATGCTCCTCGATGAACAACAGGTTCGCGATGATGATGTCGCCCTGCGCCACGGCCTCGCGCGCCGCCTCCAGCGCGCCCGGGTTCTCGGCCCACTCGGCGGCGGCATGGATGCTGACGGACAGACCCGGAAACTCGTCCTCCAGCGCACCCGACACCCGCGCCGCCGGACCCGCCGCATGGCTGTCCAGCGTGACAATCACCACGCGATAGCCGGGCTGCACGCCCGGGATATGCCCGTCATCGCGCATAATGGGCCTTCGCTTCGTACAGCGTCTCGACGCTGATCGCGGTCACACCCTTCTGCGCCGCGTAGGCTTCCGTGTTCCGCCGCGCCTTGCCGCGCACGAAGAACGGGATCTTCTTCAACTCGTTCTCGGCCGCAGGCAGCCAGACGACCCCTACGGTCGACACCACCGGCGCCTCTGCGTCAGTCTTCGATATGGCCGAAGTATCCCGGGGGTGCGGGGGCAGAGCCCCCGCGTCCGCGCCCACCGCCCGCGGCGCGTGGCCACCATGATGGCTCGGCCCCGCCGCATCGTGGAACTCGAAGTCGTCGCGGAACATGGTCAGCAGGTGCTCTTCCAGCCCCATGACCAGCGGATGCACCAGCGTGTCGAACAGCACGTTCGCGCC
>CAYYOE010000291.1:0-4235 GCA_964473055.1 uncultured Rhodobacterales bacterium
AGCGCTGCATCGCCTGCAAGCTCTGCGAGGCGATCTGCCCCGCGCAGGCGATCACGATCGACGCCGAACCGCGCGATGACGGATCGCGGCGCACCACGCGCTATGACATCGACATGACCAAGTGCATCTACTGCGGCTTCTGCCAGGAGGCCTGCCCGGTCGATGCCATCGTCGAGGGCCCGAACTTCGAGTTCGCGACCGAAACGCGCGAGGAGCTGTTCTACACCAAGGAAAAGCTTCTTGCGAACGGCGACCGCTGGGAAGCCGAGATCGCCCGCAACCTTGAAATCGACGCGCCGTATCGCTGAGGACGCACAGGGATGAACGCATTCGCATCGGCAGGACTTGGCGCGCTTGGTGGGGCGGCGGTTTTGGCCGTCGCGCTGTTCGGCGGCGACATGCTGCGCGGCCCTGCGGGCGTGCAGGGTCCGGCCGGGGCGGTGGGTCCACAGGGTGAGGCCGGTCCGCAGGGCGAGCAGGGGCCGCCCGGTCCGGTCACCGTTGTTCTGGGGGCTTCGGCCGTGGTCCTTGTGCGCGACAGGGAGGCTTGCCCCGAAGGCATGGGCCCTGCAGGTGAGGTTCGCCTGCTGACCGCCCCGGACTATACGCTGGCAACGGGGCAGACGACGACCAACCCGGGCGTCTTCACCACCACGACAATGGGTTGGTCGGACGTCAACTTCTTCCTGTGCGCTGCGGGGACACCATGACCGACACACCCCCGAACCCCTTTGCCGCGATGATGGCCATGGGCCAGGAATTCGCGCGTTCGATGAACCCGGCGCTGGAGAACTTCACGCCCAAGGGGTTCGAGGCGCTGTGGCCGACCATGCCCAAGGACGTGATGGAGACGTTCATGGGCAAGACCTTCAACCCCGAAGGCCTTGATTCCAAGACGAAGATGCTGCTGACGCTGGGGGCCTTGACGATGCTGGGCGCGCAGGCCGAGGCGCAGATCCGCCTGACCGTGCGCCACGCCATCGAGGCGGGCGCGACGAAGCAGGAAATTGCCGAGACCATTGCCATGATGGGCGTATTCGGCGGCCTGCCCGCCATGTCCAAGGCGATGGATCTGGCGCAGGACGCGATGAAGGATGCCCGCGCCCCGGGGGAGGACAAGGCATGACCGTGATCGACTTTGCCTTCTACCTGTTCGCGATCCCGCTGCTGGCGGGCGCATTGTTCACGGTGATCGCGCGCAACCCGGTGCATTCGGTCTTGTGGCTGATCCTGTCGTTCCTGTCGGCGGCGGGGTTGTTCGTGATCCTGGGGGCCGAGTTCGTGGCGATGCTTCTGGTCATCGTCTATGTCGGCGCGGTGGCGGTGCTGTTCCTGTTCGTCGTGATGATGCTGGACGTGGACTTTGCCGCGCTGAAGGCCGAGATGACGCGCTACATGCCGCTGGCGCTGCTGATCGGGGTGGTGATCCTGATGCAGCTTGGCCTCGCCTTCGGCGTCTGGCAGACGGCGGGGGTCGAGGTCACGCCGAACGTGCTGGCCCTGCCGGTGCCAGAGGTTCACAACACCCGCGCGCTGGGGCAGGTGATCTATGACGACTACATCCTGCTGTTCCAGCTGTCGGGGCTGATCCTGCTGGTCGCCATGATCGGGGCCATCGTGCTGACCCTGCGTCACCGCGTGGACGTCAAGCGGCAGAACGTGCTGGCGCAGATGTACCGCGACCCGGCCACGGCGATGGAACTGAAGGACGTCAAGCCGGGGCAGGGGCTTTGATCGATGCGCGGTTTGGTGATCATGGCGGCCCTGCTGACCGGTCCACAGGCCGCAGCGCTGACACCCCTGCCGCCGTGCCATGTGAAGGAGGCCGGCATGAACGTCTACGAGTTGCGCGCGCCTGGTCGTGATGCCCCCGTGGGCGGCATCACGGTTGAAAACTACCAGGTCGACATGCAGCCCGATGACTCGCCCGAGGGGGTGTATCGCGAGGTGGCGCCGCCGGTGGCGTCCTTGAGCGGCTTCTTTGGTGTGCGTGTGACCCATTGCGCCACCGGCACCTTCTTTGCGATCGACACGCGCGATGGGCCGGACAGCGTCGTTGCGGCCCTGTCGGCGACCGAGTTCCTGCGGCCCAAGGTGCAGCGGGGCCAGGCGATCGGACGCGAAGATCTGGGCACGGCGGTGCAAGCCGTCTATGGCGGCGCGATCCGGCTTCGCGAGACGGCCGAGACCTGCGGTTGCAGCACTCTTTTCCCCGAACTGCGACCGACGGGCATGGTGCCCTACCGTGACCGCACGGATGTGCGCGGAAACTAGACACGTCCGTCCCGGTCGGGGCGATGACAAGGCGAGACGGGCGGCAGACCCGGAAGGAATGTGGGACGATGGTCGGACTTGAACATTACCTGACGGTGGCCGCCGTGCTGTTCGTCATCGGCATCTTCGGGCTGTTCCTGAACCGCAAGAACGTGATCGTCATGCTGATGTCGATCGAGCTGATGCTGCTGGCGGTCAACATCAACCTGGTCGCGTTCTCGGCCTTCCTGCAGGACCTGACGGGGCAGGTGTTCACGCTGTTCGTGCTGACGGTGGCTGCCGCCGAGGCGGCGATCGGCCTGGCGATCCTGGTCTGCTTCTTCCGCAACCGGGGCAGCATCGACGTCGAAGACGTCAACGTGATGAAGGGCTGACGCGATGGAAACGATCATCCTGTTCGCGCCCCTTGTCGGCGCCCTGGTCTGCGGTTTCGGCTGGCGCCTCATTGGCGAGGTGGCGGCGCAGTGGACGGCGACGGGCCTGCTGTTCCTCGCGGCGCTGCTGTCCTGGGTCGTGTTCCTGACTTTCGACGGCGAGACGCGGCAGATCGAGATCCTGCGCTGGATCGAGTCCGGAACGCTGTCCACCGAATGGGCGATCCGGCTCGACCGGCTGACGGCAATCATGCTGATCGTGATCACCACGGTGTCCGCGCTCGTGCACCTGTATTCCTTCGGCTACATGGCGCATGACGACAACTTCAAGGACGGCGAAAGCTACCGGCCCCGGTTCTTCGCCTACCTGTCGTTCTTCACCTTCGCGATGCTGATGCTGGTGACGGCGGACAACCTGGTGCAGATGTTCTTCGGATGGGAGGGCGTTGGCCTCGCGTCCTACCTGCTGATCGGGTTCTACTATCGCAAGCCGTCCGCCAATGCCGCCGCGATCAAGGCCTTCGTGGTCAACCGGGTGGGCGATTTCGGCTTTGCCCTGGGGATCTTCGCGCTGTTCTTCATGGTGGATTCGATCCGCTTCGACGACGTGTTCGCGGCCGGGCCGATGCTGGCAGAGTCGCGGCTGACCTTCCTCTGGACCGACTGGAACGCCGCCGAAGTCATCGCGCTGCTGCTGTTCGTGGGCGCCATGGGCAAGTCGGCGCAACTGTTCCTGCACACCTGGCTGCCCGACGCGATGGAGGGGCCGACACCGGTTTCGGCGCTGATCCATGCGGCCACGATGGTGACGGCGGGGGTGTTCCTGGTCTGCCGGATGTCGCCGATCATGGAGTTCGCACCGCAGGCGATGGCCTTCGTGGTGGTGCTGGGGGCGACGACGGCGTTCTTCGCTGCGACCGTGGGCCTGGTACAGAACGACATCAAGCGGGTGATCGCCTATTCGACCTGTTCGCAGCTGGGCTACATGTTCGTCGCGGCCGGCGTGGGCGTCTATTCGGTGGCGATGTTCCACCTGTTCACGCATGCCTTCTTCAAGGCGATGCTGTTCCTTGGCGCGGGATCGGTGATCCATGCCACGCACCACGAACAGGACATGCGGAACTACGGGGGTCTGCGCAAACACATCCCCTACACCTTCTGGGCAATGATGATCGGCACCCTGGCGATCACCGGGGTTGGCATACCCCTGACCCATATCGGCTTTGCCGGCTTCCTGTCGAAGGACGCCGTGATCGAGAGCGCCTGGGGCGCGCAGTCGGCGGTGGGCGGTTATGCCTTCTGGCTACTGGTGGTGGCGGCCAGCTTCACCTCGTTCTATTCGTGGCGGCTGATGTTCCTGACGTTCTATGGCGCGCCGCGCTGGGGGCAGGGGCATGGCAACAGCCACGGGCACGGACACGGACACGGCCATGACCACGCGCACGGGGATGGGCACGACACTCCGCACGAAAGCCCGATGACCATGCTGGTGCCGCTTGGCGTTCTGGGTCTGGGCGCGGTGTTCGCGGGGATGATCTGGTTCTCGTCGTTCTTTGGCGACCATGACGAGGTGAACGCCTTCTACGG
>CAYYOE010000292.1:0-4229 GCA_964473055.1 uncultured Rhodobacterales bacterium
CAACCACAGGGGCCGAGTGCCCCGCCCACTGAAAGGACGACACCATGCGTACCACCATCCTCTCGACGATCCTCGCCATTGCAGTTGCCGCGCCGGCCTTCGCCAGCCCCGGTGCCGACCAGCTGGCCCGCAGCCTGGGCGTCGAACCCGGCGTCTATTCGCTGTCGCAGCTTGTTCGCCTGAACGAAGCCTTCGAGGAAGGCAGCGTGACCGGCGCGCAGATCGCCGCCTTCGTGACCTCGGGCGGCGCCGACGTGGTATCCTCGTCGAACCCGGCGGGCGGCATCACCGTGAACGAGGCGCAGTTCATCGAGCGCGCCCAGATCCGCAACAACACGCTGTCCGCCGACCAGATCCTCGCCGGTCTGCGCAACGACGCGACCGTGTCGGACCGCGGGATCGTGAGCCCCGGCAAGGCGATGATCGCCGCCTCGCTGGGCGTCAACGCGGCGGAATTCACCACCGCCGAACTGGTCGCTCTGGAAGCCCGGCGCACCTTTGCCGACAACGCGAAGTAATCGGGCGATCTACCCGACAGCTTCCGATCCGACCGACCGGTGACATCACCGGCAGCGCGCGGGGCCCCAGGGCCCTGCGCGTTCGCGTTTGACGCAGGGGCAAGCAGGCGCGATCATCGCCGAATGAAGGTGACACGCGACACCCCCGACCAGCTGATCCTGGAGGACGTTCCGGTCGTGCTCGGGATTGGGCTGTTTCTGTTCCTGATGGCCTTTGTCCTTCCCGGAGGCCTGCTGATGGTCTTCGGCGAATGGGTGATCGGGCTGTTCTTTGTCGTCTTCGGCGGCGGGCTTGCGCTGCTGGCGATCGTTGCCTTCGTGCAGCGCCGGCAGGTGATCCTAGATCGCGCGTCGGGGACGCTGACGATTCGCAGCGCGAACATCCTGAACCGCGATCAGCAAGTGCACCCCTTGTCGGAAGTCTCGGGTGCCGAGGTTCGCGTCAGGCCCGGTAGCCAGTCGGTGTTTGCCGCGATCGTCATTCCCGACGGAGAGGCAAGGGGGGTCTATCCCCTTGGCGCGACCTCGGCCAGGGGATCCGACCCGGCGATGATGGCGCAAAGGGTCAACCGATGGCTGCGCGCGACGGACGGCAGGCAGCACACCACGCGGACAAGGGCAACGTCGCCATGAAGATCAGCCACGATTCGCCCGACCTGCTGGTCCTCGATTACACGCCCTGGCTCTGGGCAGTCATCCTGATGATCCCGACGCTGATCTTCATCGGCTTCGGGCTGAGCCTTCTGGTTGAGGGCGAGGTTCTGGGCGGGCTGGGCGCGATCCTTGGGTCGGGCATCTGGATCATGGCACTGGCGATCTTCGTCGAACGGCTTCAGGTGATCCTCGACCGGCGCACCGGAACCGTCACCCTGCGCCGCCGCACCGTCCTGCGGTACCGGCAGGACACCTACGACCTCGCGGGACTGGACCGGGCCGAGGTGCAGCGGTCCAGCGGATCCAAGGGCGGTTCGACCTACCGGCCGGTGCTGGTGTTCGCGGGCGGCGAGGACCGCGGCATTCACCCGATCACGCAGATCTATTCCTCGGGCGGTGGTGCGCATCGGGCGGCGAATGCGATCAACGGCTGGCTGGACCACCGCGGAGCGGACTGACCGCGCAAATCGCGCTTGGACGGCGCGACAAGGCGGCGCACACTCGGGACATGACGATCACCCATGCAACTGCCGATCTGCTGATCCTGGACGACGTGCCCGTCGTCTGGGCCTTGCTCATGGCCTTGCCGCTGCTGGGGATGCTGACCCTGGGCGTGCCTCGGGCCGCCGAAGACGATCCGACCGGATGGTTCCTGATCTTCCTGGGGCTGATCTGGGCGCTGCGCACCATGGGTGGGGTCGAACGCGTGCAACTGGTGTTCGACCGGCCAGGCGCCCGCGTGACGCTCAGGCGCCGGTCGCTGCTGGGGGCGGTCGAATTTCGGTTTCCGTTGCCCGAGGTCGAAAGGGTGGTGCTGCAGGTGCCCTTCGGAGGAGAGGCTGCGCCTCTGGCACGCCTCGCCCTGCTGCTTGTGGGTCCACGCAAGGGGCTGGTGCCCGTCAGCACGGCGTTTTCGGGTGGCGAGGGGGTCGTGACCGCGGCGCGGGTTGCGAACCGGTGGCTGCGTGTCGAAGGTGGCGGACCATGACCCTGCGGGCCGACATCAGCCATCTGCCGATGGGCCTGATGTGGTCGATGCCGGTGCCGGTGGCCTGCTCGCTGGCCGTGGCGACCGGGGGGTTGGCCGCGACCTGCGGGCAATGTCCGCTGGACGGCACAGGAAAGGTGCTGCACCCGGGCGACCACGCGGCACAGGCGGCCGAGGTGGCGCGGGCCGGGCGCGTGGCCCTTGGCCACCTGGCCCCGACACCCCATGCGGCATTCCTTGTGGTCTACCACACCGCGCCGGACCCCGAGACCGTTCTGGCCCCGCTGGCGGCTGCCTTTCCGGGCGCGGCACTGGCTCCGGTCCGGCTGCCGCACTTCTATTACCCCGGGATGGGGATCGAGGTGGATATCTACGCCTCCACTGCTACTCCACACCTGTCGTTCCTCAAGGTCGGCGACGCGCTACTGACCCTTGTCAAAGGTGGTCCGCTTGTCATGGCGCGTCTGAGCGCGCCACGGGGCGCTGACCTGAACGCCGCGCTGGCCATGCTGGATCCGGCCAGATTGCTGTCCGCCCAATGGTTCGCCGCCGATCCCCCGCCCGCCGCCTTCGACCCTGCCCCCGGCGCACGGGTGATCCCGCCCGAAGACACCGCGACAACGGCGATCCTCGCCCTTGCCAACGATCCGGTCGTGACAGGACGCACGCCGGGTGGAGCGGTTCTGCGGCAGGCGCGCGGCTTCGCCTGGATCGCCGCGCAGGGCATGGGCGCGGATCTTGCCGCCGCCGCGAATGCCGCGATGGATGCGCTGGATCTGCCCGACATGCCCGATCTGACGCCGATCAAGGCCACGACCCACTATGCCGGCGGTCCCGGCGCCGACGACCTGCACGCGAACCTTGCCGTGCGCCACGCGCGCTTTCCGATGCCCGGCCCCGCGTCCACGGGTGTGCCGGTTCGGGCGCTCGCGGGGGCCTCGCTTGCAGTGGACATGCTCTGCGCGGTCCGTGCGCCGGTTGACGCAACCGTTGACTCGGGGCCCTGACCGGCGTATCCGCGCCCCTGCTTCCGGACAGGCCCCGCCCGTCCGGTCCCGGGCAGCGACCCGGGATCGCCCCCCACCAGCGCGTTGCGCCCGTGGGGGCGCTTGGTGTTATCCGCGTCCCATCCCACATGGGGCCTGTCGCAACGGTCGAAGGAGACGACGATGTTCGAGAACCTGTCCGAACGCCTGTCCGGTGTCTTCGACCGGCTGACCAAGCAAGGCGCCCTGTCCGACACCGACGTGGCCACCGCGCTGCGCGAGGTCCGCGTGGCGCTGCTGGAAGCCGACGTGTCCCTGCCCGTGGCGCGCGACTTCGTCGCCGCCGTGCAGCAGAAGGCGACCGGGCAGGCGGTGACGAAGTCGGTCACGCCGGGCCAGCAGGTCGTCAAGATCGTGCATGACGAACTGGTGCATGTGCTGAAGGGCGATGGCCCGGCCGATGCGCTGAGGATCGACAACCCACCCGCCGCGATCCTGATGGTCGGTCTGCAGGGCGGCGGCAAGACCACGACGACCGCCAAGATCGCCAAGCGCCTGAAGGACCGCGAAGGCAAGCGCGTCCTGATGGCCTCGCTCGACACCAACCGCCCCGCGGCGATGGACCAGCTGGCGATCCTGGGCACCCAGATCGGCGTGGATACGCTGCCGATCGTCAAGGGCCAGTCGGCGGTGGACATCGCCCGCCGCGCCAGGACCCAGGGCAGCATGGGCGGCTATGACGTCGTGATGTACGACACCGCGGGCCGCCTGCAGATCGACGAGACGCTGATGGCCGAAGTGGCCGAGGTGTCGAAGATCGCCGACCCGCGCGAGACGCTGCTGGTCGTGGACGGCCTGACCGGGCAGGTCGCCGTCGAGGTGGCGCAGGAATTCGACGCGCGGGTGGGCATCACCGGCGTCGTGCTGACCCGGATGGACGGCGACGGGCGCGGCGGTGCGGCGCTGTCGATGCGCGCCGTCACCGGCAAGCCGATCCGCTTCGTCGGCCTTGGCGAGAAACTGGATGCGCTGGAGACGTTCGAGGCCGAACGCGTCGCGGGCCGCATCCTCGGCATGGGCGAC
>CAYYOE010000293.1:0-4227 GCA_964473055.1 uncultured Rhodobacterales bacterium
CCTCGCATCTGGTCGACCTCAACTACCTTGCCATCTCGAAGGCCGCTTTCGATGCGATGACGCCCGACCAGCAGGCCGCCGTGCAGGCCGCGGCCGACGAGACGGCGGAGTTCGCCCGGCAGAACCAGCTGCGCAAGGAAGAGGAACTGGTGGACTTCCTGAAGGCGCAGGGTCTCGACGTCTACGAACCCGACCTCGCGGCCTTCCGCGCGGCAGTGCAAGAGGCCTATCTCGCCAGCGACCTCGCCACGAGCTGGCCCGAAGGCACCCTCGACCGGATCAACGCGCTGGGCGGCTGACGCCGGACAGTCTGACCGGCTTGGGGGGCAGGGTGCGGCTGCTGCAACGGGCCTTCACCTTTGGAACAGAGTTCATCGCCGCCGCACTGCTGGCGGCGATGTTCGTGACGTTCCTGCTTCAGGTCTGGTCGCGTTACGTCCTGGCCCAGCCCTATGGCTGGACGCTGGAGCTTTGCCTCGCGCTCTGGATCTGGATCGTCTTTTGGGGCAACGCCTTCATCGTGCGCGAACGGGACCATGTGCGCTTCGACATCCTCTACCTCGCCGTTCCGCGCGGCTGGCGCCGGGTCTTTGCCCTGATCTCGGCGGCGGCCATCGCCATCGCCCTGCTGGTGGCCTGGCTGCCGACCTGGGACTACATCGACTTCCTGCGGATCAAGCGGAGCGCGACCCTGAAGGTTCCAATGCGCACGATCTTCTCGATCTACGCGCTCTTCATGGCCGTGGTCGCCCTGCGCTACGCATGGCGGTTCTGGGTCGTCGCGCGCCACGGCGCGCCAGAGGATCGTGACATCGACGAGGCGGGGCAGCGCGGATGAGCCTGCCGCTCGCCCTGTGCCTGATCGCCCTGTTCGGGCTGGCCGGCATCGGCATGCCCATTGGCTATGCCATCGTGGTGGGCGCCACGGTCTATCTGGCCGCAGGTGGCGCCGACCTCGCGCTGGCAGGCGAACAGATGCTGCAGGGCCTTTACAACAGCTTCGTGCTGCTGGCCGTGCCCCTGTTCATCCTCGCTGCGAACGTGATGAACGCGGGCACCATCAGTGACCGCTTGCTCGCCTTCTGTGTCGCCGCCGTGGGCCGCTTCCGCGGCGGCCTTGGCTATGTGAACGTGGCCGCATCGCTGGTGTTTTCCGGCATGTCGGGGTCGGCGGTGGCCGACGCGGCGGGGATCGGCAAGATCGTCATCGGCATGATGACGAAGGGCGGCCGCTATTCCCGCGGCTATTCCGCCGCGATCACCGCGGCCTCGGCCACCATCGGGCCGATCATTCCGCCCTCCATCCCCATGGTCCTTTACGCGCTGATCTCGAACGCCTCGATCGGCTACCTGTTCCTTGCGGGCATCGTGCCGGGGCTTCTTATGGGGGCGGTGCTGGCCGCGATGAACGCCGTCATCGCCGCGCGGCGCGGCTTCGCCAAGGAAGACCCGGTGCCACTGGCCGACCTGCCGAAGGTCACCCTGAAGGCCTTTCCCGCGCTCCTGATGCCCGCGATCCTGCTCTACGGCATCTATGGCGGGGTCACCACGCCGACCGAGGCCGCAGCCGTCGCTGCCGCCTATGCACTTATCCTCGCCGGGATCGTCTACCGCAGCCTGTCGGTCCGGGAACTCTACGTCACCCTTGTTGAAAGCGCGCGGTCCTCGGCGGCGGTCGGCCTTGTCATCGGGGGGGCGCTGATCCTGAACTACATTGTCGCGTCGGAGAACATTCCGGCCATGGTCGCGCGCGAACTCGTCGGGCTCGACATGCACCCGCTCGTGTTCCTGCTGGCGGTGAACCTGCTGATCCTCGCGCTCGGCTGCGTTCTGGATGCCACCACGATCATCCTGGTCATCCTGCCGCTGTTCATCCCTACCTGCCGCGAGCTTGGCATCGACCTTGTGCACTTCGGCGTGGTCGCGGTGGTCAACTGCATGATCGGGCTGATCACGCCGCCCTACGGGATCCTTCTGTTCGTCATCAACGCCGTCACCGGCATCCCCCTGCGCGAGATGATCGCCGAGATCTGGGCTTTCCTCGCCGTGCTGGTGGCGGCGCTTTCGATCATGATCCTGTTCCCCGACCTCGTGCTGTTCGTGCCGCGGATGTTCGGCTACCCGGGTTAGGGCAGGGTGTCTAACCCGCGACGGCGCGCGCCCGCGCCGCGCATCTGTCGCGCAGGGGCTGGACCTGTCCGCCCCGGTCGGGCATCCCGGACAGGCTGCGGACCGCCGCGGTACCATTTGCCCAAAGACCCCTGCGATTCCTTCGACCGAACCCACGCCCAAGGCTCGCTCAGCGGGCATGCCCGGAAAGGCCTGATGCCCGACTTCCCTCCCGTTTCTCTCGTCATCTCCGGCCATAGCCGCGACGGGGCGTCACCTGCGACAAGCCCCGCCAGCATGGTCGGGGGATCCGCGCAGCCGCCCCGGGCCGACCATGCCTGACCTGTGGCGACAGCGCGGCCTGACGCTTGCCATCGCCGCCGCGGGCTCGGCCGTGTTCCTCGCTGCCGGCATGCCATTGCCGCTGCTGCTCGGGTCGATGCTCGCCTGTCTTGTCGCGGCGCTGATGGGCGCGCGGATGGCCGACATGGGCAACGCAGGGACCTACCTGCGCACCTTCCTTGGCGTCGCGGTCGGTGCGTCCATCACGCCCGATGTCGTCCAGGGGCTGCCGGGGATGGCCGCGTCCCTGGCCTTCGTGCCGATCTACATCATCGTCATCGGGGCCGTGGGTTACCCGCTGTTCCGCCGCGTCTTCGGCTTCGACCATCCGACCGCCTGGTATGCCGCCATGCCGGGCGGCCTGCAGGACATGATCATCTTCGGGCAGGAAGCCGGCGGCGATGTGCGCGCGCTGTCGCTGATCCATGCCACCCGGGTGCTGGCCATCGTCACGCTGGCGCCGATCCTCATGACCTCACTCTGGGACTCGGACCTCACGCGCGCGCCCGGCCAGCCGGCCCTTGCCATGGATCCCGTGGATGTTGGCGTGATGCTGGCTGCCGGGCTGATCGGCTGGAAGGTAGCCGAACGGGTGCGACTGTTCGGCGCCTCGATTCTCGGACCGATGATCCTGACCGCCGCGCTGTCGCTCGCGGGCGTGATCGACCAGCGCCCGCCGTCCGAGATGATCTGGGCCGCGCAACTGTTCATCGGGTTGTCGGTCGGCGTGAAATACACCGGCATCACCCTGCGCGAGTTGCGCATCGACGTGGGTGCAGGGCTGGCCTATGCGGCACTGCTTGCCGTGATCGCGCTGGTATTCATCGAGATCATCGCGCTGTCCGGCCTCGCCCCGCCCATCGACGCCTTCCTCGCCTACCTGCCTGGGGGGCAGGCCGAGATGGTGATCATCGCGATCCTTGCGGGCGCTGACCTTGCGTATGTGGTCAGCCACCACCTGTTGCGGGTCGTGCTCGTGATCGCGCTCGCCCCGTTGGCGGCGCGGCTGTTCCGAAGGTGACGCCTCAGCCGCGCACAAACCGCCATTCGGTGACCTGCTCCCACGCCTGCCCCGGGTGCAGCTCGATCCCCGGGAAGCCTTCGTGGTTCGGGGCGTCGGGCCAGAATTGCGCCTCGATGGCCAGTCCTTCATAGGGAGCGCGGCCGGGGCGGAGGGCGTTGCGGCCGTCGTAGACCTGGATGCCGGGGTCGGTGGTGGCGACGGTCATCGACACGCCCGTGCGGCCGGTGAGGGTGAGGGCATCGCGCAGGGGTTGGCGGGCATCCGCAAGGCAGAAGTTGGTGTCGAAGTCGGGCGATCCCGGCGCGATGGCGCGGGGGCTGCGGAAGTCCATGTCCGTGCCCGCGACCGGGGCGATCTGCCCGGTGGGCGCGAAGTCGGGCGTGGTGGGCAGGTAACGGTCGGCGTTGATGCTCAGGCTGTGGCCATCCCAGCATTCGGATCCGTCGAGGTTCCAGTAGCTGTGGTTGGCCACGTTCATCAGCGTCGGCGCGTCGGTCGTGGCCGCGACGGTCAGGCGCAGGGTAGCGGGCGCAAGCAGTTCGAACCGCGCGGTAATTCGGCGATTGCCCGGGAACCCGCCCTCGCCATCCGGCAGGTCGATGGTCAGCGTGGCGTGGTCAGGCCCGTGGTCTTCCACCTGCCAGACCTTGAGGTGCGTGCCGGCGGCGCCCCCGTGCAGCGTCAGCCTGCCATCCTGGTTGGCCTCGAACCGGTGGACCCTTCCGGCGATGGGGGCCTGCGCCCCCGTCAGC
>CAYYOE010000294.1:0-4225 GCA_964473055.1 uncultured Rhodobacterales bacterium
CGGGCGTCCTCGACCCCGCCGACCCGGACAAGCACGCCGTTGAGCGCGGCATCGTGCTGCGCGCCATCGACAAGCTCGACCGGCTGGGGGTGGAGGGCGTCCGCGCCCTGCTTGGGGAGGGCCGCAAGGACGAAAGCGGGGACTTCACGAAGGGGGCGGGACTGTCCATCGCCGCAACTGATGTCGTCATGGGCTTTGTTGATGCAGGCTCACACCTCGACGTGAAACTCACGCGCCAGCAGCGCACGGCACTTCTCGTGGAGGGAACCGTTGGCCAAGGCCTGACGGACGCGCCAAACTCCGGGTTCGTACAGGACTTTGGAAGGTCAGCGGAAGGTGAGGCATATCGCAACTTCGCAATGCTCGACCACCTCAATGAACTTGTCGGTTCAACTGAAGTGGGGCGGCAGGGTGTCCTTGAGCTGCGAGAGATCGCCGACCTCCTCGCCGCGCAGGGCTACGGCCCCGACCGCATCGTCATCGACCCCTCGGTTGTCCGGGGCCTGGGCTACTACACCGGCCCGGTGTTCGAGGCGGAACTCACATTCCAGATCACCGACGACGACGGCCGCCCCCGCAACTTCGGCTCGGTCGCGGGCGGCGGGCGCTATGACGACCTGGTCAAGCGCTTCACCGGCGAAACCGTCCCCGCCACCGGCGTCTCCATCGGCGTGGACCGCCTGCTGGCAGCCCTCCGCGCCAAGGGCCGGATCGGCGCCACCACCGCCCCCGGCCCCGTCATCGTCACCGTCATGGACCGCGACCGCATGGCCGACTACCAACGCCTCGCCGCCGACCTGCGGGCAGGCGGTCTGCGGGCCGAAGTTTACCTCGGCAACCCCAGGAACTTCGGCAACCAATTGAAATACGCCGACCGCCGTGGCAGCCCCGTGGCGGTGATCCAGGGCGGCGACGAACTCGCCCGCGGCATGGTGCAGGTCAAGGACCTGATCCGGGGGGCGGAGATCGCAGAGACCGCGAGCCACGAGGAATGGAAGGACCAGCCCGCGCAGACCGAGGTGCCGCGCGACGGCGTGGTGCCCGCCGTGCGCGCCATCCTCGCCCGCCACGGCCTTGATCTCGATGCCTGATACCCCCACCCGCGACCGGGAACGCGCCCGGGCCGAGGCGCTGCTTGCCCCCCTCCTGGCCGAGGGTGCCGCGCGCGTGGACACCGACATCCTGTTGCCCGCCGCCACCCTTCTTGACCTCTACGGCGAGGATATCCGCGCGCGGGCCTACATCACCCACGATCCGCTGCAGGGCGAACAGGTCCTGCGCCCCGATTTCACCGTGCCCGTGGCGCAGGCCCACATGGCCCATGGCGCCGACCCCGCCCGCTACGCCTATGCCGGCCCGGTCTTTCGCCGCCAGGAGGGCCGCCGGCCCCGCGCGCGCGAATACCTGCAGGTCGGCTACGAGGTGTTCGACCGCACCAATCCCGCCGCAGCCGATGCCGAGGTCTTTGCCTTGTTCCGCGAGACGCTCGCTCATCTGCCCGTCCGCGCCGCGACCGGCGACATCGGCATCCTGATGGCCGCCGTCCGCGGTCTGCGCACGTCGGAAGCCCGCCGCGCGGCGCTGATGCGCCACATCTGGCGCCCCCGCCGCTTCCGCGCGCTTCTGGAACGCTACGCGGGCCGCACCCCTGTGCCGCCCGCCCGCGCGGCCATGCTGGCGGCGCAAGACCCCTTCGCAGGCGCCGGCCCCGAAATCGGCCGTCGCACCCGGGTGGAAATCGCCGCCCGCATCGACGCCCTGCGCGCCGACGCGCGGGAACCGCCCATCTCGGCCGAACAGGTCGACGCGCTGGAAGACCTCGCCGCCTTCCGCGGCACCATGGCCGACGCGCTGGCCCGCTTCCGCGATGCCGCTGTGGACATGTCCGAACTGACCCCGGCCATCCGCACGTTCGAGGCGCGGATGACCGCCCTTGCCGCCCGCGGCATCGACGCAGGCAGGCTGGATTTCGAGGCCAGCTTCGGCCGCACCACGCTGGAATACTACGACGGCTTCGTGTTCGGCTTCCTGGCCGAGGGCCGCGCCGACCTGCCCCCCGTGGCCACCGGCGGACGTTACGACGCGCTGACCCGGCACCTCGGCAACGGCCGGTCGATCCCGGCGGTCGGTGGGGTGATCCGCCCCGCCGTGGTGCTGGCCCTGGAGGACGGGCGATGAGCATGCGCATCGGTGTGCCGTCCAAGGGGCGGCTGATGGAGAAGTGCTTCGACTGGTTCGCTGCGCGCGGCATCGCGATGGAACGCACCGGCGACGACCGGGAATACGCCGGAACCATCGACGGCCTGCCCGGCGCGACCCTCGTTCTGCTGTCCGCAGGCGAAATCCCCCGCGACCTCGCCCAGGGTCGTATCCACCTGGGCGTCACCGGATCGGACCTGATCCAGGACCGCCTGCCCGCCTGGGAAGACACGGTGGAAGTCATCGCCGAAATGGGCTTTGGCCAGGCCGACCTGGTGATCGCCGTGCCCCGCGCCTGGGTGGACGTCGACACGCTCGACGACCTCGACGCCGCCGCCGCCGCCTTCCGCCGCACGCACGGCGAACGTCTGCGCATCGCGACCAAGTACCACCGTCTGGTGCGCGAGTTCCTGCGCGGCGCGGGCGTGGCCGATTACCTGCTGGTGGACAGTCAGGGCGCGACCGAGGGCACAGTGGCCCAGGGCACCGCCGAGGCCATCGCCGACATCACCTCGACCGGCGAGACCCTGCGCGCCAACCACCTGAAACCTCTGTCGGATGGCCTTATCCATCGCAGCCAGGCGGTGCTCTACCGGTCGCGCCGCGCGTCCTGGGACGGCCCGGCGCGGGCCGCGCTCGATGCGCTGCGAAAGCTGATCGACGCCTGACCCCTTGCACCTCGCCCGCGCGCGGTTCATCTGGCTGCCATGACCGACACACCAGACCGCCTGACCCAGCTCGAGGAACTCGCGGCCCATCTCGTCCGCACGTTTGACGACCTGTCGGCCGTCATTGCCCGTCAGGATGCCGAGCTTTCCGCCCTCCGCCGCCAGGTCGACCTGCTGGTCGATCGTGAAAGAAACCGCGAGCGCGAGGCCTCCGGCGGTGTCTTCATCGAAGGCGAACGCCCCCCGCACTACTAGCCGGGCGTCCAACCCTGTCCATTGTGGTCGGGTGTCAGCCCGGCGCCCCTTTACGCCCCGTCATCATTCCGCAGACTACCGCAGGTCGGGGGGCGTCGCCTCGGCCACCAGCCGCGCGATCAACGCGTCCACGGCCACCGTCTCGGTCGCGCTCTCGCCCAGGCGGCGGACGCTGACGGAACCGTCCTCAACCTCGCGCATGCCCACGGCCAGGATCACCGGCACCTTGCCCAAGCTGTGTTCGCGGACCTTGTAGTTGATCTTCTCGTTGCGCGTATCGGCCTCGGCCCGGATGCCCGCCGCGCGCAGCCGCTGCGTCACCTCGGCCACCCAGCCGTCCGCATCCGACACGATGGACGCCACCACCACCTGCCTCGGTGCCAGCCACAGCGGCAGCTTGCCCGCATAGTTCTCGATCAGGATGCCGATGAACCGCTCGAACGATCCCAGGATCGCGCGGTGCAGCATGACCGGGCGGTGCTTGGCCCCGTCGGCGCCCACATAGACCGCGTCCAGCCGTTCGGGCAGCACGAAATCGCACTGGAAGGTGCCGCACTGCCATTCGCGGCCGATGGCGTCGGTCAGCTTGAAGTCGAGCTTCGGGCCGTAGAACGCGCCCTCGCCCGGGTCGATCACATAGTCGGATGTCACCTTGCGCACGGCGTTTTCCAGCGCGGATTCGGCCCGGTCCCAGGTCTCGTCGGACCCCGCGCGCACCTCGGGGCGGGTGGACAGCTTGACGTCGAACTTCTCGAACCCGAGGTCGTGGTAGATCGACGACAACAGCCCGATGAAGGCCGCGCATTCCGCCTCGATCTGGCTTTCCATGCAGAAGATGTGCGCGTCGTCCTGGGTGAACCCGCGCACCCGCATCAGGCCGTGCAGCGCGCCATGGGCCTCATAGCGGTGGCACGATCCGAATTCCGCCAGCCGCAGCGGCAGGTCGCGATAGCTCTTCAGGCCCTGGTTGAACACCTGCACATGGCAGGGGCAGTTCATCGGTTTCAGCGCGTTCACGCGCTTCTCGTTGGCATGTTCCTCGTCGATCTCGGTGATGAACATGTTCTCGCGGTAGTTTTCCCAGTGGCCCGAGGCTTCCCACA
>CAYYOE010000295.1:0-4214 GCA_964473055.1 uncultured Rhodobacterales bacterium
CGCATCTGAACGTGCTCGACAACGTGCGCTTCGGCCTGCGCCGCCTGCCGCGTCCCCAGGCCGAGGCGCGCGCGCGCGAGATGCTGGCGCTGGTCGGGCGGGTAGGCGTGGACCCCCGCAAGCCGCACCAGTTGTCGGGCGGCCAGCAGCAGCGCGTGGCCTTGGCCCGCACGCTGGCCGTGTCGCCGCCGCTGGTGCTGCTGGACGAGCCGTTCTCCAACCTCGATGCCGCGATGCGGGTCGAGACCCGGCAGGAAGTGCGCCGTCTGCTCAAGCGGACTGGATCGGCCGCGATCCTGGTCACGCACGACCAGGAAGAGGCGCTGGCGCTGGCCGACCGGATCGCGGTGATGGAAAAGGGCCGCGTGCTGCAGGTCGGTACGCCCGACGAGATCTACCGCAACCCCGCCACCCGGTTCGTCGCGTCCTTCATCGGGCGGTCGAACTTCCTGCCCGGCCGCGCCGACGGCATGGCGGCCGAGACGGCGTTCGGCCGGCTGCCGCTGTCGCGGGCGGCGAACGGGGCGGTGGAGCTGGCGGTGCGGCCCGAGCAGATCATGATCGAGCCCGATCCCAACGGCACGGCGGCCATCGTCGGGCGGGAATACCGCGGCCACGATCAGCTGTACTGGGTGCAGGACGGGGAACGCTGCCTTCTGGTCATCTCGGGCCCGGGGCAGGGGGCCGCCGCGCCCATTCCCATCGGCGACAAGGTGCGCCTGCGCATCTGCGACTGCGTGACGCCGGTGAGCTAGGGGGGGCACGCAGCAGCATCTGAACGCGGCGCCCCGCCCGGAACAGCCACGAAGTGGCCCGGGCAGCGGATGGCCGCCCCACCGGCCAGCCGCTTTGGTGACACCAGCGCGCGTTCAACCGTCGCAATGACCTGACGCCATAAAGTGCAGACCACCGGCGGTGCTGCGGCAGTCCGCGGCCATCCGATGCCCTCTCTCGCGCTCCCCGGACGACGGCTGCGTGTGCCACGTCCTGCCCCGCATGTCAGACCGTCACCACCACATAATCGTCGGCGACCTTCACCGCGAATACCTCGATCCGGTAGGGGCCTTCCTCCAGGTCCGCGCCGGGGCAGATCTTCACGCCGAAACTGCGCACCTTCAGCCGCGCGGGGTCGCAATATGACCGCCCCGTGCCCAGGTCGAATTCCCAGCCGTGCCACGGACAGCGCACCATCTCGCCCGCCCGTTCCACGCGGTAGTCGCCGGGGCCGTCCGACACCACGACGCCGCCCACCTGCCCCTTCGACAGGCTGGCCCCTTCATGCGGGCAGCGGTCGGCGATGGCCGACAGGCGCCCGCCCACGTTGAACACCGCGATATCGCGCTTCTCCACCGTCACCCGCCGCGCGGTGCCCGGCGGCAGGTCGGCGAGCCGGCAGACGACATGATCCGTCATGCCGCCGCGCCTTCCAGCCGGAACACCTCCACCGCGTTGTCGTGCAGGATCATCGCCCGTTCACGCGGGGTCAGCGGGAGGCGGAACGCATGGTCCGGGTGGTCGAAGTCCCAGTGCGGGTAGTCGGTGGAAAACAGCAGCCGGTCGATCCCGACCCAGCGCAGGATATCGTCCAGCTGCGCCGACTGCGGCGGTTCCTCGACCGGCTGGGTCGTCAGCCAGACGTGGTCGCGGATGTACTCGGACGGGCGGCGGCGCACATGGGGCACCTCGGCGCGGTGACGTTCCCATTCCCGGTCCAGCCGCCAGGCCATGGCGGGCATCCAGGCGAACCCGCCTTCGACCAGCACGACCTTGAGCGTGGGGAAGGCGTCGAACACGCCCTCGAAGATCATGCTGACCAGCGCCGCCTGCGCCGCATGGGAAAAGGCGAAATGCTCCTCGATGTAGAACGACGCCCACCCCGCCCCGGTGTTGGCGCGGGTGCCGAAGGCGGCGGAATGCATGGCGATGGGCAGGCCGTGGTGTGCGGCGGCCTCGTAGATCGGCCAGTAGCGGCGGCGCCCGGCCGGTTCCAGCGTGCGCGGGCTGATCGCCACCTGCACGAACCGTCGGTCGCCCGCGCGGGCCGCGATCTCGGCCACCGATGCGGCCGCGTCCTCCTGATACACCGACAGGGACCCCTTCAGCCGCGGCTCCGGCCCCATCCACTTGTCCAGTTGCCAGTCGTTCGTGCCCGCGCAAAGGGCGATTCCGAGGCCTGCGTTGGCCATCAGGTGGCCGGGCGACAGGGGTTGCAGGATGCCGTGCGCGATGTCGTGCGCATCCAGCAGCTGTTCCCGCAGGAACGCCAGGTCCGACGCGGGCGGGCCGCCAGCAGGCGGATAGGCGTCGCGGCGGACACCATGGTTCATGCGGGGATAGGGCAGCGCACCATACAGCGGATTGGCCGAGAACAGGCCGAAGTCGCGCACATGGTCGCGCCAGCGGACCGGCAGATAGGACAGCATCTCGGACTCGGACGCATAGGCCGGGTGGATATCGCAATCCACGACCATCTGGCGGGCCTTTGCGGCGGCCTCGGGGTGGGGCAGCGTGGCGGTGTCGGGCATGGGTCAGACCTCCAGCCGCTGGAACGTCGCGCGGGCCGTGTCCTGCGCCACGGCCGGGTGCAGCGCGGGCGGCAGCCAGCCGGGCAGGCCCGGACCCTGCGCATGGGGGCGGGGAAAGTCCGACCCGTGGATCAGCATGGTGGCGGCATCGAGTTGCCCCAGCACCCGTCCCACCAGCGCTGGATCGTCCGGCATGTCCGCGCCTTGCGTCGTCAGGCGGACATGGCGCGCGATGATGTCGGCGGGGGGCTCCTTCACCCAGGGCACCTCCAGCCGGACGCCCTTCCAGTCCTTCGTCATCCGCCACATCAGCGCCGGCAGCCAGGTGATGCCGCTGTCGATCAGGACGACGCGCAGCGCGGGGAACTCCACGAACACCCCTTCCGCCACCAGGCTCGCTACCTGACTGGCAAAGGCGAGCGGGGCAAGCGATGCCTCCTCGACCCGGGTCGAGAGGAACCCCGACTGCGTGGGCGCGTGGCGATAGGTCGATCCGGCATGGACCGCCAGCGCGAAGCCGTGGTCGGCCATGGCGCGATATATCGGCCAGTATTCGCGGCGCCCCAGGGGCTTTTCCCCCATCACCGGCGTCAGCACCGACACGAAGCGGCGGTCGGGGGCGAGCCGCGCGATTTCCTGCGCCGCAGCTTCGGGGTGGATGAACGGCACCAGCGCGGCCGCGCGCAGGCGGGGCTCGGCTTCCAGCCAGTCGGCGGCCAGCCAGCGGTTGGTCGCCTCGCAGAGGGCTGCGGCCAGATACGGGTCATAGGCTGCGTGTGCGCCCGACATGACGTTCAGGATGCCTGCCGTCACACCGACAGGGTCCAGATGCAGCCGCGCAATGGCCGCCGCATCGGCATTGGCGGCCGGTCCGTCCGGGTGGCGGTAGAGGCCGATCCCCTCGGGTTGCGACATCAGTTCCAGCCGGTCGATGCTGCGGTAGGCGAACATCTCGGCCCAGTAGGCGGACGCATGGGGCACCAGATCCGCGCGGCGCGGGTTGCGCGGGTGGATATCGGCGTCGATCAGGCCCAGCGCCGCATCGGACGGGGCGAGGGTTGCGGTGTCGGTCATGGCGCGGGACCTGTGGCAACGGGTTTCCGATGGGCGGGACAGAGATCAGAAGCGGGCGCGCCCCGGGCCGCCGCTAGACTGCCCGCAAAGGGAGGAACGACATGGCCACAGGCGACCCGATCCGACTGCCCCTGACCGGCGGCTGCCAGTGTGGCGCGGTGCGCTATGCCATCACCAGCGCGCCGGTCGCGTTCTACTGGTGCCACTGCACCGAATGTCAGCGCGCGTCTGGCGCGGCCTTTGGCGAACCCCTGCGGGTGCGGCGCGCGGATGTTCACCTGACTGGAACGCTGCAAGGGTGGTCGCGCCAGACCGAGTTCGGCACGGTGTCGGAAACCGCCTTTTGCCCGACCTGCGCCACCCGCCTGTGGCACACCCGGCCCAATGCCGAGTTCTGCCACCTGCGCGCGGGCACGCTCGACGACACGTCGTGGCTGGTGCCCGCCGCGCATATCTGGACGCGCAGCAAGCAGCCGGGCGTGCAGATCGACGCGGACGCGCTGACCTACCCCATGAACCCCGACGGGCTGGACACGATCATCGCCTGTTTCGGCCAGATGATGGCAGGGCGGTTCGTGGGCTAGGCGCACGTCATCCCCCTTGCCGGTCCATCGT
>CAYYOE010000296.1:0-4198 GCA_964473055.1 uncultured Rhodobacterales bacterium
TGCACCGAACGAGGCCAGCAGCAACAGCAGGGCAGCACGGCGCATTGGCTTGATCCATGGTAGGGAACCGCATTGTCGTGCCTAGTACAGCCCTGCCTGGCCGCGACTGACGCGGTGCTAGGCAAGGCCTGCTTATGGTTCAGCTACGGCCTGAGCTGTCCGGTGTCTCCACACCAAGGCCAAGCTGGCCGCTGCGGGGACCGATTCAGACGCGCTGCAAAGTGACCAATCCTTTGTCTTCCCGCCCCACCAGCCCGTGCGCCGCCACTTCCGCCAGCAGTTGGTCACCCGAAAACACCCAGCAATCGAAACTCGTGCTCTGCCGGTCCATCTCGACGCCATCCAGCCGCGACACGTACGTCATCCGCCACCGCTGCCGTTCGTCGGCGAGTCGTTCGGCGGCCGCCCAAGCCTCATAGTCCATCCGGCCCACGCGCGAAGTCATGATCCGCATTTCCGCCATGTCGTCGGCCACGGGGCACTGGATGTCTACCAAAATGCGCCCGTTTTCCGCCAGGCGGTTCGACAGCAGGGCCCATAGCGCCTGACGTTCGTGACGGTCGAAATGCACCAGCGAAGCGCTCGCCACCGCGACAGAAACCACCGGAGGCAAGGGGGCGTCGAGCACGGCCATGGGCAGGATGGTGACGCGCCGGCGAAGGTCCTCGTCGGCCCAGACGCGCGACATCAAGGCTGGCCTCATGGCCGGGTCGGGTTCGATGGCGAAAATCTCGGCGTCGGGCAGGGCGCGTGCCACCGCGAAGGTCGCCAGTCCGGTGCCCGCGCCGATATCGATCACGGGATGCCCTTGGGTGCTGAAGCCCGCCAGCGCCTCGGCCATCCGCCCGTGCATGGCGGCGGGATGCTGGGCGGTCATCGCGTCGTAGTACTGTGCCGTAACGGCATAACCCGCCATCAGAAGTCTGCCGTGAATCCGATGCCGAGGATGCGCCCGCGCGCCAGCGAGGCGCCCTCCACCCCAGGGCCGTAAAGCACGCCGTTGATTTCCTGGCGCTCGTCGAGCAGGTTCCGCGCGAACAGATAGGCCTGCATGGAACCGAAGTCCAGTCCGAAGCGGGCGTCCAGGTTGTGGTAGCCGGGCATGTCGAAGCTGTTGGCGACATCCGCCGTGCGCTCGCCGACGTACTGGTGGGTCAGGGTGAAGACCGTTGCGGCGGAAAATGCGCCCAGGCTGCGCTGGCGTCCTTCGTACCCCAGGGTCAGCGTCGAGCCGAACTCCGCGATGTTGGGAATCTTGTTGCCGGGGACGGCGCCGGACACGGCGTCGGCATCGTTGATCTCGGCGTCCGTGAACTGCAGCCCGCCTGCCACCCTCCAGCCGCCGCCAAGGGCGAGGTCGGCCTCCAGTTCGATGCCCTGGCTGCGGGTGTCGAGGTTCACCGGCACGAAAGTGAAGGTGATGAAATCCAGAACGAACAGCTGCTCGTCGGACACGTCGTTGTGGAACGCGGCCAGGGAGAACCGGCCGCGGCCGTCCATGAAACGCGCCTTCAGGCCGGCTTCGTAGGTCCAGGACGTGGATTCGGCATAGGCGGCGCTCGCCACGCCGTAGGCGGCGTTGAGCGTGAAGCGGGGGAAGCCGCCGCTCTTTGCGCCCCGTCCGGCGGTCGCGTAGAGGTTCACGTTGTCCGAGGCCTCCCAGTTCAGGGCAACTCGGCCGGTCCAAAGATTGAAGTTGGCACTTGAGCGTTCGGCGAACTCGTCCACCGAGCCCGGGAAGCCAACGCCGGTGTAGCGCGCGGCGAGCTTCTTTTCGTCGCGGGTATAGCGCAGGCCCAGCGTTCCCTTCAGGCGCGGATCGAACACCGGCGTGGTGATCTCGCCGAACACCGCGTAGGAATAGATGGTCTGCTCCGCGTCACGGTCGCCGTTGAGGACAGGCGAGAAGCTGGAGCGGTTGTCCAGTTCGACCTCGAAGTCCGAACGGAAGTACACGGCACCCGCCGTCCAGGCGGTTTCGGCCCCTTCGACGCTGGTCAGCCGAAGTTCCTGGTAGAAGCGGTTCTCCCGCTCGTGCCAGTCGGAGAAATCCAGCGGCGGGAGGAATGTCGAGGAGGGAAGGCCGCCGAACAAGGGCCCGTAGATGAGCCCGTCGGTATCGTCGGTGAACTGGTTGTTCTCGAAGCCGTTCAAGGCCGTTACGGTAACCAGCGTGGCGTTTTCGAGTGGAATGTCGCCCTTCAGGCTCACGCCCCAGCTGGTGCGCTCGACGCGATTCTCGGGGTCCAGTTCCACCACGTCGCGGGGCTGCCCGCGCAGCACGTAATAGTAGGGGTCGCTGTTCTGGCGATCGACGTTGGCCGTGAGCACGTAGCGCGCCCCGGTGTCGCCCGATGGCGTCATGTGCAGGGAACCGCGGACGGCGAAGCTGTCCCGATCGCCCAGCGAGCCGCCGTCAGGTGCGATGTTGCGGATGTATCCGTCCACCGTGGACACACGCGCCGCCAGTGTTCCGGCGAGGCGGCCGCGATCCAGGGGGCCCGACAGCTGGACCTCCGCCAGGCCGCTGCGCTGTTCGCCCGCTTCCAGGCGCACTCGTCGCTCGACGGTATTGCCCGGCGGGCGCGTGATCAGGTTCAGCGCGCCGCCCTGGCTGTTGCGGCCGAACAGCGTGCCTTGCGGTCCGCGCAATACCTCGATCCGTTCCAGGTCGAGGTAGGCCAGCTCCGAGGCGTATACCGGCTGCGGCACGCCATCAATGTAGGTCACCACCGACCCGTCGTCGGGACTGATGGCCTGGCTCAAGGGGCCGATGCCGCGGAGCTGGAAGTACGCGAATCGCCCGTCGTCGAAACTGGTCAGTGCGAGGCCTGGAACATGGCGGAAAAGCGAGTGCGTGTCGTCGATCCGCCTTTGGGCCAGCGCCGCGCGGTCGAGCACGGTGATCGCGAACGGCACGTCGCGCTCGGACTCTTCACGATGGCGGGCAGTGACGATGATTTCATCCAGCAGGGCAGGCGTTTCGCTGGACTCCTGCTGGGCGATCGCGGGCGGCGCTGCAAACGTCGCGCAGGCGCATGACAGCACGGCAAGGGTGGGAAGACGCATGGGGGAGACTCCGGCAAGCGAAGGTCACAGGCTAGGGGAGGCGCTGCCCCTACAACCGTGGCTTGCGGGAGTTTCAGCCGTGGCGGGAGGGATTTTGTTCGGGGAAAACCCGTGACAGATCGCTGGGAAGCGAGCCGAAATGCCGCCGGAAGGCATCGGCGAAACAGCGCGGACAGGCATAGCCCACGGCTTCGGCGGCGGCCGTTACCGACAGGCCGGCATGCAGGTGGGCAGCGGCACGCTCCATCCGCCTTTGCCTAACGTAGCCGAAGATGGTGGTGCCGAAACGCGCCTTGAAGTCGCGCTTGAGCTTGAAGTCGTTGATGCCCACGATCCGCGCCAGTTGCACGATCGAAGGGGGCGATTCGAGGTGGGCGTCGAGCCATTCGCGGGCCTGGAGCAGTGGCCGGTTGCCGGTGACATCCCGCGACGGGTCCGCCTGGCGGGCGATGCTGTCGAGTTGCGAAGCCAGCAAGCCCAGCGCACAGGACTCCAGGAACAGCGTGCGCGCCACGCCTGCATACGGCGTCGAGAACATGGCGTCCACCCGCTGGGCGTTTGCTGGGTCGAGATGAGACAGACGCACCATGGTTGCCCGGTCTTCGGCCGCCTGTGCCAGATCGTGAAGAACATCGCCCCTGCGGCAGCCATGCACGCCCAGGAGTTCGCGCACGTAAGACGGCGTCATGCGAAGCGAAACGGTGCGGAAGCCTTCGGCGGGAAGGCTGAATGCGGAAGTGGATCCCCGCGGCCCGGTTCCGGCCCAGATGTCCAGGGGCCGCGTCTCGACCGTGTTTCCCGACATTTCAAAGCGCGCGCCCCCGCGCAGGTGGAAACCGATGCCGAAGACGTCCTCGGGCTCTTCATAGTGGAAAGTGCAGCCGGGGCCCTGCACCTGGCTGAGAACGATCTGCAGGCCGTCGCGCAGCTTCAGGGTCTCGACAGTCGATTGCTGCCAGCGGGTCGTGGGGGTCCAGGCTCGGCCCCGGTCGGGCGTGGAGGTGCCTACGGCATGTCGGTCGGATTTCACCGTTATATTATTACGACAACTCGTTTCCCTCGTCCAATTGCCCATTCGTTCCGCATCCCGCACATCCACCCCGCCCGGCAGCCAGGTCCGCTTCCGTCC
>CAYYOE010000297.1:0-4159 GCA_964473055.1 uncultured Rhodobacterales bacterium
ATGCGCATTTGCCGCCAGCACAGCCAGGCTGTCCGACGGCGAGACATAGATGCCGCGTCCGACGATCATGTTGCGGTCGCCGTCGCCGTCGGACGCCGCTCCGAAATCGGGGGCGTTGGCGCCCATCATCTCGTCCATCAGCATCTTGGCCCAGGTCGGGTTCGGGTCGGGATGCCCGCCGCCGAAATCCGGTAGCGGCAGGCGGTTGACGACCGTGCCCCGCGTAAACCCCAGCCGGTTCTCCAGGATCTCCACCGCATAGGGGCCCGTCACCGCGTGCATCGCGTCGAACCGCATGGTGAAGCCGCCCGCGACCATCGCGCGGATGGCGTCGAAGTCGAATAGCTGTTCCATCAGGGCGGCATAGTCCGCAACCGGGTCGACCACTTCGACAGCCATGCCGCCCATCCGGCTTTCGCCCGGGGTTGTCAGGTCCACATCGTGGGTTTCCAGGATGTTGTAGGCGCGCAATCGGGCGGATTGCTCGAATATCGCCTCGGTCACGCTCTCGGGCGCGGGGCCGCCGTTGGGCGTGTTGAACTTCACGCCGAAGTCCTCGTCCGGGCCACCGGGATTGTGGCTGGCGGACAGGATGATCCCCCCGTCCGTGCCCCGTGTGCGGATCAGGTGCGACGCGGCCGGCGTGGACAGGACCGCGCCCTGCCCCACGATCACGCGCGCGGCCCCGTTCGCCGCGGCCATCCGCAAGATCACCTGTGCCGCACGGTCGTTGAAATAGCGCCCGTCGCCGCCAAGGACAAAGGTCTTGCCCGCGGCCCCGCCGATGGCCTCGAAGATCGCCTGCACGAAGTTTTCCAGGTAATGGCGCTGCATGAAGACGGGCGTCTTCTTGCGCAGGCCGGACGTCCCGGGCTTCTGCCCGTGGATCGGCTGGGTCTCGACCACTGTCACATGCTCGCTCATCGCGCCTTCCCTCCCTTTTGGGCCCCTTGCGCGGCCCCGTTCTTGCGCCGGGCAAGGACCAGCACGCCCGGCCCCGGCGCCGTCACCGCCGGCCCCTTTTCCACCCTTGCGTCGGCCTCGGGCGCGGTGGTGTCAAGCACCCGCTCCCAGTGGCCGCCCCGGCCTGCCTCGGGCAGCACCACCGCCTGCGGGCCGCCTGCGTTGAATACGCAGAACACCGCATCGTCGGATGCGGCATAGTCGGGCGTCGCGCTCGAGGTGCGCATCTCGACGCAGAGGCAGCGCCAGCCGGGGTTCTGCCAGTCGGCCGGTTCCGGCGCGCGCCCGTCAGGCAGGCGCCAGACCACGTCGGGCAAGCCGTCCGCCCGTCGCGGCCGCGCGTGCAGGAACAATCGCTGGCGCAGCACGGGATGGGCGCGCCGCAGCGCCGTCAGGCGGCGCACGAAGGCGTGCATCGCGTCGTCGGCACCGTCCCACTGCACCCAGCCCACCTCGTTGTCCTGGGCGTAGGCGTTGTTGTTGCCGCCCTGGCTGTTGCCGATCTCGTCGCCCGCCAGCAGCATCGGCGTGCCCTGGCTCAGGAACACGGTGGCCAGCAGGTTGCGCCGGCGCAGGGCACGCGCGGCCACGACCTTGGGGTCGTCGGTCGGCCCTTCGACGCCGAAACTGTCCGAGAAGTTCTCGTCCTTGCCGTCGCGGTTGTCCTCGCCGTTGGCCGCGTTGAGCTTGGCGGAATAGCTGACGACATCGGCCAGCGTGAACCCGTCATGCACGGTGACGAAGTTGATCGAGGACGTGGCAGCCCGCCCACCGTGGTCGAACAGCTCCGCCGACCCCAGAAGCCGCTTGGACAAATCAGGCGTCAGCCCCGCATCGCCGCGCCAGAACCGACGCACCCCGTCGCGGTAGCGGTCGTTGTATTCCAGGAACGGATGCGGCCAGGACCCCAATTGATACCCCCCCGGCCCGATGTCCCAGGGTTCGGCGATCAGCTTGACCCGGCTCAGCACCGGGTCCTGCAGGATCGCGTCGAGGAACCCGCCCTCGCGGTCGAAGCCGTGCGCCTCGCGCGCAAGCACGGTGGCCAGGTCGAAGCGGAAGCCGTCGACGTGCATCACCTCGACCCAGTAGCGCAACGAATCCATCACCATCCGCAGCACCATGGGATGGGCCACGTTCAGCGTGTTGCCCGTGCCGGTGTCGTTGATGTACCAGCGCCCGCCGTCGGACAGGCGATAGTAGCTGGCGTTGTCGATGCCGCGGAAGGACAGGGTCGGGCCCAGTTCGTTGCCCTCGCCGGTGTGGTTGTAGACCACGTCCAGCACCACCTCGATCCCGGCGGAATGGAACCGGCGCACCATGGTCTGGAATTCCCAGACCGCGTTTTCGGTCATGTAGCGGGCATCGGGCGCGAAGAAGCCGATGGTCTGGTAGCCCCAGAAGTTCTTGAGCCCCCGGGATACCAGGAACCGGTCGTCCACGAAGGCGTGCACCGGCAGGATCTGGATCGTGGTCACCCCCAGCTTCGTCAGATGCTCCAGCATGGGTTCAGACGACAGGCCCAGGTAAGTGCCGCGCCGGGCGGGCGGGACGCCTGGGTGCAGGCGCGTCAGGCCCTTTACATGGGCCTCGTAGATCACCGTTTCCGACCGCGTCACGCGCGGCGGGCGGTCATCGCCCCAATGGAACGTCGGGTCCACTACCACCGACTTGGGCACAGCAAAAGCGCTGTCGCGGGTGTCGTAGGACAGGTCGGCCTTGGCCGCCCCCACCCGATACCCCATCAACGCATCGGACCAGCGCACATGGCCATGCAACTGCTTGGCATAGGGGTCGATCAGCAGCTTGTTGGGGTTGAAGCGGTGGCCCTGCTCGGGCCTGTAGGGGCCGTGCACGCGGTAGCCATATTTCGTGCCCGGGATCAGCCCGCCCACATGGACGTGCCAGACGTCGCCGTCGCGTTCCAGAAGCGGGATGCGCGCGCGTTCCTTGCGCCCGTCGTCCGAGAACAAGCACAATTCCACCCGCTCGGCATGGGCCGAGAACAGCGCGAAGTTCACCCCCTCGCCGTCGAAGGTTGCGCCCAGTGGCCAGGGGCGGCCCTGCGACAAAGGATGGTCGCGCAGGCGCGCGGGCAGGCGCGCCGAAAGTCCGCGGTCCGCAGTCATCCTGTCCGCAGACCGTCATAGAGCGCGGCATAGGCTGCCGAGGATGCGTCCCATCCCACCGGGGCGGCCATCGCGGCCCTGCGCATCCCGGCCCAGACCTTGCGGTCGGCATGGAGCGTGACCAGACGGCGCAGCGCCTGGGTCAGCGCCAGCACGTCGGTCGGGTGAAAGGTGATGCCGGTCGCCGTCCCCGCCGCCAGCGCCATCGGGTTGGCCGTCACCACCGTATCGGCCAGACCACCCGTCGCGGCCACCACGGGGATCGTGCCATAGCGCAGGCCATACATCTGCGTCAGGCCACAGGGTTCGAACCGCGAGGGCACCAGGACCGCATCGGCGCCCGAGAACATCCGGTGGCTCAACCCCTCGTCATACCCGATGCGAACAGCCACCCGTCCGGGATGCGTCCGCGCCAGCGCCTGCATGGCTCCTTCCAGCCGGGCATCGCCCGACCCCAGCACGGCCAGACCCCCCCCCAGTCCCACGAACTCCGGGATCGCGGCGGACAGCAGGTCGATCCCCTTCTGGTCGGTCAAACGGCTTACAACGATCGCCAGCGGCCCGGGCACGTCCGAAAGCCCCATCTCTGCGACCAGCGCCGCCCGGGCCAGCGCCTTGTTCTTCGGAGATTTCGCGGAATAGGGGACGTCCTCGACCTCGGGGTTCCAGACGGCGGTGTCCACCCCGTTCAGGATGCCCGACACCACATCGGCCCGTGCAGCAATCACCCCCTGCAAGCCCATCCCGAATTCCGGCCGCATCAGTTCGCAGGCGTAGGTGGGGCTGACCGTTGTGATCCGGTCGGCATGAATCAGCCCGGCTTTGAGCGAGGAAAGGTTGCCGAAATATTCGAGGCTTCCAGCATGAAATTCATGTGCCGGCAGACGCAACAGCCCCAGCCGGTCAGGTGGCGCGTGACCCTGGAAGGCGATGTTGTGCACCGTAACGACGCTGCCCACATCCGTCGGGCCGCCGAACCGCAGGTAGGCCGGCGCGAACCCCGCCTGCCAGTCGTGGCAATGCAGCACGTCGGGGCGCCAGCCATCGGCCAGTCCCTCGCGCGCGAT
>CAYYOE010000298.1:0-4145 GCA_964473055.1 uncultured Rhodobacterales bacterium
AGCCTGCCCGTCACCGCGCTGGTCGACCAGTTCTACAAGGACGTGCAGAAGATGGGCGGCGGGCGCTGGGATACCTCCAGCCTCTACGCGCGGCTGAAGGCGCTCGACTAGCCCGGCCAAGGCCAAGGCTCGCACCCGGCGGGCCGCAGGGTGCAGACAGCCCCCTGACCGCCCCATCCGGCACATCCCATCGAAAAAGGATGCGCGCCCGGTGATTCGGGCGGATAGTGAGTGTCGCGATCCGCAAGTCGGCCATCGCGAAACGCGACGATCCCATTCCAGAACCCAAGCCATTCCGGCCGCGGGCAGCCCCCGTGCGCCGCCCGATCAAGGATTCTCCCATGGACGGCTCTCACGACACCTCCCATCGCGTCCTGCCCGACACGCAGCGCGCCTCGGGCCACGGCCACGAGGAACGCGGCCTGCGCGTGCCGCCCGGCAACTTCACCGGCACCGGGCGCTTCGGACGCATGTTCCCCGCCCTGATGCCCCTGTCGGGTTTCGCCCCCGGCCCCGTGGCGCTGGGCGCAATGGGCGGCCCGATGGACGGCTTCCTGCCGCCGCCCACCGACACCAGCCAGGACAATCCGCGCATCCGCGCGGGCTATACCTTCCTCGGCCAGTTCATCGACCACGACCTGACCTTCGATGCGGTCTCGGTGCTGGAACGCCAGATCGACCTGAACGCGGTGCACAACTTCCGCACGCCGGCGTTCGAACTCGACAGCCTCTATGGCCTCGGCCCCTCGGTGCAGCCCTACCTCTACCAGCCCGACGGCCTGCGATTTCAGCTCTCGCCCGACGGGCGCGACCTGCAGCGCAACGTCAACGGGCGCGCCCTGATCGGCGACCCGCGCAACGACGAGAACCTGATCGTCTCGCAACTGCACCTGTTGTTCCTGAAGTTCCACAACGCCGTGGTCGACCAGGCCACCGACCCCGCGATGGGCACGGTGGAACGCTTCCTCCGCGCGCAGGAAATCGTGCGCTGGCACTACCAGTGGATCGTCGCGCAGGAATTCCTGCCGCGCACCGTGGGCGCCAAGGCGGCAAAGCGGGCCCTGACCGACCTGCCCTTCACCTATCCGGGCGATGCCTTCATGCCGGTGGAGTTCTCGGTCGCGGCCTATCGCTTCGGCCACAGCCAGACGCGGGCGGGCTATCTTCTGAACCTCGATGGCGGCACGCCGCAGGCGGCGCTTCTGTTCCCGCCCGACCCGGGTGCACCCGTGGGTCCGGGCGATCTGCGCGGGTTCAAGCCGGTGGCACCGGAACGGCGGGTGGACTGGCAGTTCTTCTTCGGTCCCGCCGGCAGCGGGCCCGCGGCCCCGGGCGCGCAGGCGTCCAAGCTGATCGACACGCGCCTGTCGTCAAACATGCTGCGCCTGCCCGACGGCGTGGTTCCGCCCACGACACCCGATGCGCACCGGTCGCTGGCCACGCGCAACCTGCAGCGGGGCATCGACGCTGGGCTCCCCTCGGGGCAGGCGGTGGCCTGCAAGCTGGTCGGCCTGCGCGACCGGCTGAGCGAGCGCCAGGTCTGGGGCGCGAACGACCTCGGCGCCGCGGTGCCAGGCGGCGCGGGCCCGGCGCCCCTGTGGTTCTACATCCTGCGCGAGGCCGAGGTGAAGGCGAAGGGCCTGCGGCTGGCAGGCGCGGGCGCCGAGATCGTCGCGCGCACCTTCGCGGGGCTGCTGCACGCCGACCCCGCCGCCCAGGTGAACCGCGACCCGCACTGGAAACCGACGCTCGGGACCGGCGGCAGCTTCACGATGAGCGATCTGGTAAACTTCACCGAAGGCACCACCATCGCGAGCGAGGACCTCGACGCGCTGCCCGACGCCTGAGCGGCTGCAGGAACGGGGCGGCGCCACCGCCGCCCCCGACCTGAAGAATTACGGAATGATCCGGTTGTATTTGGTGCCTTCCAGCGTCGCGCCGACGATCAGCCCGGCCTGGCCGTAGACTACCGCCACCACCGGCGTCAGCACGGTGGTGGTGTCGGCGCGGAAGGTCTCGCCCTCGGTGCCGGCGACGTAGGTCATGCCCGCGCCCGCGGTCCAGCCCTGCGAGGTCCGGAAATCGGCCAGCGCCTCGGGCGTCATGAAGAACAGGACATGGGAATACTGCTGCGCACCCAGTTGCGGGCCAACGCCCGCGCGGGTGGCCGAGTAGTAGTCCACCGTCGCCCCGCCCACCTGCAGCGCCCCGCGCCCGAAGGCGCCGCCCGCGAACAGAAGGCCCGCTTGCGTGACCAGCGGCATGACCAGTTGCCCGACCGACCGGTCGCGCAGATCGCGCGCCCCCGGGTAGGTGGAATAGAGGTCCGCAAGCGACGCTTCGACCCGCCGGTCGATGTCGGCCCCGCCCGAAGACCCGATGCCGTTGCCGCAAGCCGCCAGAAGCGGTGCCGCCGAGAGGCCCGCCAGAACGCCGCGCCGAGAGAGTGTTGCCATTTTCCTGCTCCGCCTTGCCTGTGTGTCGACCAGATCTGGTCTGGCCGCCCGCCTGTTTTCGGCGAGTTGCACCAAGTATAGCGGAAAGCGGCGCGCAATGTCACGCCAGCCTTGCCGCAAGCGGCGATACCCGCCTGCCGCTGTGCCCTGGCCTTCCGTCCGGATGGGAAGGCACCAGGCGGCCTTGGGTCCGAGGAGGGGGCGCAAGGAAACATGCCGGGGCGTTCAGGAACCCGCAGAACGCAGACTGATCGCCGCCGCCACGTTCGACACCGGCCGATCACGGGCGGCATCGGGTGCCGCGCCGGCCGCAATCAGGTGTGCGCCATGCCCGATCAGGGGACCAGCCAACCGCCCTGCCAGCCGTCGCCGCGCCGGTAGATCGCCCGCCGCTGCGTTTCACCGTCGAGATGCAGCGTCTCGATCTCCTGCAGGATACAGCGCAGCACCGCGAAATGCGCGGGGTCGCCCGTTTGGGAGAAGCCGTCCGCCGTGGCGATGGGCGACCCGGGCGGCGGATTGGTCCCGTAGTGGCGTCGCGCGCCTTCCCGCACATGTTTCCACATCCCGCGTGCGGCGTCGCCAGACAGGATCGTCACATGCGCCCGCATCCTGATCTGGAACCGCGCGCCCGGATCCCAGGCCATCACCGTCGCCCATGGCACACGGGTCAGCTCGGCCACCTTGTCGGAACTGGTGTCGGTATGGATCTCGACCAGCGCGCCTTCGGGGTCGGCCCTGCGCAACACGACTTGCCGCGCCTCGGCCCCGCCGCGGCGGCCGACGGTGGCCAGCGTGACCGTGTGCATTGGTGCGGCAGGGTCCGCCACAGCCTTCATCAACCGGTTCCAGGCCGTTGTCAGGGTGCCGGGCAACGTCTCGTACCAGTCAGTCATGACCCGTCATCTCCAGATATTCCACGCCGACACGGCTGCCGGACACGCGCACCGGCCCCTCCCAGTAGGGGAAAAGCGTTTCCATCCAGCTAAGACGATTGACCGCCGCAACCCGCGAATCCGGCCCGCGCCCCGGAAGGCGCAGGTGCCAGTCGCCCGGCACGCGGGAACGCGGGAACGCGACGCGATAGTCTGAATCGCAAGTCGCGAACCCCTCGGCGGCGGTCCCCAGCGCAGCACCGGGCGGCGCCATGGCCCCAAGCACGGCGGCACGGCGACGCACTTCCCCTCTCCCTGCGGGCGAGGGGAGTGGCCCCGACGGACCCAGGTGTTGGTCCACCTACCGTTCATCGGCGAACATCCGCAGCAATCGCGCGGGCGGCAGCCGCGCCAGCCGCAGCGCGGGCCAGCCCGCCGCCAGCACCGCCGCCGCCAGCGCCCACAGCCCCAGCCGCGCCCAGTCGCCCGGGAACAGATGCAACGGCAGCCGCCAGCCAAAGGCCTCGACGTTGATCACCGCCAGCAGGACCCAGGCCAGCATCAGCCCGACGGGCAGCGCCAGCATCGCCGTCAGCACCGCCAGCACGACCGCGCGCGCCAGTTCCAGCTGCGCCAGCCGCGCGCGCGTCATCCCCATCGCCCAGGCGGGCGCCAGTTGCGGCAGGCGCAGCGTGCCCAGTGTCAGAAGGCTGGTAAGCATGGCAAAGGCCGCCACGCCCAGCGTCAGCACGTTCAGCGCCTGGCTGACGGCGAATGTGCGCTCGAAGATCGCCAGCGACAGGCGCTTGATCTC
>CAYYOE010000299.1:0-4143 GCA_964473055.1 uncultured Rhodobacterales bacterium
ACCCAGGCCAGATATGCCAGCGCGAGGAAGTGCACATAGCGCAGGATGCCGAAATCGGTCTTGTCGAAGTAGGGCGACAGCACCGCCCGCCATTCCGCGGCCAGGGCAACCTCGCCGTAGATCCGGAAATAGGCCAGCGGCACGATCATCAGGACGATTGCCGCAGCCAGCAGGACCAGACGGCGGCTGACGGGCGGCGCGGGTAGCCAGCCTGCCATGAAGGCGAAGCCGGTGAAGTACACCAGTTGCCAGCCGAAGGGGTTGAAGTACCACGTCCGCTCCGACCACGGCTCGGCCGGAAGCGCGATCAGCCCGGTCTGCGCAGCCGCCCAGATCATCACCACCGCGGCCAGGGCCGCATGGCGGTGCAGCCGGGACAGGGCCACCATCAGCGGCATCATGGCAAGGATCACCAGATACATCGGCAGGATGTCGAAGTAGTTCGGCACATAGGTCAGCGTCAGCAGGCCGACGAGGTTCGTCCGCGGGTCACTGAAGAAGGGATGCAGGTTCAACTGCCCGACATAGTCGCGCAGCAGCAGGTCGGTGCTGGTCAGTGCCACCATGGTGGCGGCCGTCGCGAAAAACAGACCGATGTGGGCCCAGTAGACCTGCCAACACCGGAACGCCACACGCGCGGTTCCCAGAACCCAGCCCCGGTCGCGGAACGCCCGGCCGAAGGCAAGGGCCGAGGCCATGCCCGAACAGAACACGAAGATCTCGGTCGCGTCCGAAAACCCGAAGCGCGCCGGAATCCACAGCGTGACCCAGTTGCCCGGAACATGGGCAAACAGGATGATGAACATCGCGAGGCCCCGGAAGAAATCCAGCCGCGGATCCCGCACCTGCGAATGGGCCACGGGGTTCGCACCCCTCGCCGTGCGCCCGATCCCTCCGGGCTGAGGTAGCGACTGATCGGGCAGGCTCATCTCCGTCGTTGGTCCCTTGCCAAGTCACCACTCCGGACAGGCCGCCGCCTGGTCGCCCGGAAGGGCGATCCGCGCCCTTGGACGCCCGGCAGAGGGATCGGCACAAGGGGGATGCAGGGCCGCCCGGGTGTCCGGCATATGCCCAGCGGCGTCAAGGCGCGCCAAGCCAGGACACCAGCCTGTCGGCGGTCGCCATAGGGGCCGTGTCGGGAAAGAAATGGCCGCCGGGAAGCGTGTCCGACTGCATGGCGCCCAGACGGGGTCGCCACAGGGCGGGCATGTCATACATGCGGCCCATCACGCCATCCGCGCCCCAGAGCACCAGGGCCGGGGCTGTCACTCGGGTGTCGCGGTCGGCGCGGTCGTGGGCAAGGTCGGTGGTCAGCGTGGCGCGGTAGTCGGCGCACATGCCGGCGATGACCTGCGGCTGGCGCCAGGCGGCACGGTAGGCGGCAAGCTGGCCAGCGTCGAAGTCCTCCAGCCGGGCAGCGCCCCAGCCGACCAGGCAGGCGTGGAAGAAGGCGTCGGGGTCATGTCCGATCAGCGTCTCGGGGAAGGGCGCGGGCTGCGCAAGGAAGGTCCAGTGCCAGTAGGCGCGGGCCAGCGGCAGGTCGAAGTCCTCCAGCAGGTGCAGGGTGGGCGCGATGTCCATCAAGACCACGCTCGCCACCCGGCCGGGATGGTCCAGCGCCATCCTGTGCGCGACCCGCGCGCCGCGGTCGTGGCCGATCAGGTGGAACCGGTCGTGGCCGAGGCCGGTCATCAGTTGCGCCATGTCCTGCCCCATGGCGCGGAAGCTGTGGCTTTCCCCCTGCCCCGCCCAGGCCGGTTGCCCCGAGGCGCCGTAGCCGCGCAGGTCGGCGGCCACCACCCGATACCCCGCCGCGAGCAGCCGGGGCGCGACCCCGGCCCAGAGTGCATGGGTCTGCGGAAACCCGTGCAGCAGCAGGACAGCCGGCCCTGTGCCCCCGGCCACCCAGACGATGTCCACCCCGCCGCAGTCCGTGCGGCCCCGGTCGAAGCCCGCGAACACCCCCTATCGCTCCGGCGCCGGGATGAACTCGGCGTCGTCGCCGGGCGGCAACTGGAACCGCCCGTGCTGCCAGTCGCCCGCGCGCCAGGCTTCCTTCGCCTCGTCGATCCGTTCCTTCGAGGAGGCGACGAAGTTCCACCAGATGTAGCGCGGGCCTTCCAGCGTGGCGCCGCCCAGCAGCATCAGCCGCGCGCCCTGCGGCCCGGCCTTCATCGACACCCGGTCGCCGGGGCGGAACACCATCATGCGGCCTGCCTCGAAGGTATCGCCCGCGACCGTCACCGCGCCCTCCACCACATAGGCACCGCGGTCCTCGTGCCCTTCGGGCAGCGGGAGTGCGGCGCCGGGGGATAGGACCACATCGGCATAGAACATGTCCGAGAAGGTGCTGACCGGGGCGGTCTCACCCCAGGCGGAGCCAAGGATCAGGCGCACGGTCTTGCCCTCGCCATCCAGCACCGGCAGCGCGTCCTTCGCGGCGTGCTGGAAGTCGGGCGGGGCGTCCTCGGCCCCTTTCGGCAGCGCGACCCAGGTCTGGATGCCGAACAGGCTGTGTGGCCGCAAGCGCACCTCGCCGTCGGTGCGTTCGGAGTGGGTGATGCCGTGGCCCGCGACCATCCAGTTGACCGCGCCGGGTTCGATCCAGCTGTCGGTGCCGAGGGAGTCGCGGTGGTGGATCGAACCGCGATAGAGGTAGGTGACGGTGGCGAGGCCAATGTGCGGGTGCGGGCGGACGTCGATCCCCTGCCCCGTCAGGAATTCCGCCGGGCCCATCTGGTCGAAGAAGATGAAGGGGCCGACCATCTGGCGCCTCGGGGCGGGCAGCGCGCGGCGCACCTCGAACCCCCCAAGGTCGCGGGCGCGGGGGACGATGACGGTTTCGATGGCATCGACGGCATCTCCGGTGGGGCAATCGGGGTCGAGCGCGGGGTTCCAGCTCATCTTGCGTCTCCTCGGGTCCTGTTCGGGGACCAAGGTAGGCGATGGGACAGGATGCGTCACCCGGCGGGGGGCCGCAAGAACTGTGCAAATTTGCACATATGCCCACTACATGTGCAAGAAAACGTGGGGCTGCATGTGGCGGCCCGCAGCCCCGCATCCCCGTTCGCCATGGTGCACCCGCTTGGCCCTGATGTATCCCTGCGGGCAATAGGGGCCATTCATATGAACACCACGCAAGACGAGACGCTGGAGACACTGCGCCACGAGGTGCATGCCTGGTTGGGGCGGTGCGTGCTGGGGTTGCAGGTCTTCGAACTGCAGCTCAAGGCCATCGTGGCGCATCGGGAGGTCTCGGGCCCGCCCGACGCCCTGCCGGCGCTGGTGGCCCGGCACGTTGCCCGTGCCGGGCGCATGACGCTGGGCCAGCTGATCGGCGAACTGCGCGACTCCTACCTGATCCGCGAAAGCGACGGCCCCCCGGCCGGATCGGAGCGGGACAGGCCTGCTCCTTGGATCACGTTCCAGTCGCGGATGGCCCTTCCCGATGCCGACCTGGAACGGACACGGCAAGCACTGGAGGCTCTGGTCACCCTGCGCAACGACCTAATCCACCACTTCGTCCAGCGGCACGACCTGACCAGCGCCGACGGATGCCGGGCCGCACGCGATGCCCTCGTCGCCACGCGGGAACTGATCCGGCGGCACAATGACGAGGCCCGCGAATGGGTTGAGGACATCGAGCGCGCGCGTGCCGCGTTCGTGAAGGCACTTCTTGACCCACAGAACCAAAGGCTGATCTTCGGCGGAGGTGCGGCGCAAGCGCCTGTGGAGTTGCGCCATACCCGTATCGTGAAGGCCCTGCGCAAGGCCGCCCGGGAATTGGCGGTGGGCGGATTGACGCGGCTTGATGACGCCGTGCAGTGGATGTCCCTGCGCCATCCTGCCGAGCGGCCACAGACCTATGGGTGCAACGACTGGGCCGAGGTCGTGATCGAATCCGGGGTGTTCGAACTGCTTGTCGCCGATCCGGAGGGGCGGCAGGAGACCTACTACCGGGAGACCGCCTGATCTGGCGTGCAGCCGCCGCTTGGCCCATCCGAAAGGCCGCCGCGAAGGATGACAGCGCGTGGCGCACCGGGCTACGGTGCGTCGGGATGGTCCCTGGCGTGGCAAACGCGCCCGGATGACCGCATGCAACGGAAGGGACGACAGGATGCGCACCAAAGCCGCCGTGGCCGT
>CAYYOE010000300.1:0-4143 GCA_964473055.1 uncultured Rhodobacterales bacterium
GGGACGAGGGCGCATCGACCCGCTTCACCTTTCGCGCGCCCGACGCCCTGGCGCGATTCGTGGCGCCCAAGGGCTCGGTCGCGCTGGACGGCACGTCGCTGACGGTGAACGAGGTCGACGGCGCCACCTTCGGGGTGAACGTGATCCCGCACACCAAGGCCGTGACCACCTGGGGCGCCCTGCGCACCGGCGACCGCGTGAACCTGGAGATCGACACGCTGGCCCGCTATGTGGCGCGGCTGCAGGACTGGGCCGCGTGACGGCGAACCCGGGCATCGGCCACAACAATGGCCCGGCGATGGATGCCGGGCTGTCCTGGCGCCGCCATGCCTGGGCGAAGGCGCGCGCCGATCTTCTGCCCGTGCTGCCGATCGAGGTGCTTCGCACACGGGTGCGCCGGGCGGCGGAACTGGGGCTCGACTATCGCACCTATGCGGGCGTGCGCGCGGCCACGGGTCGCGATGTGATCGGGTTCCTGTTCTCGTCCAACGCGCTGCGGGTTCTGCGCGCGGGCGATCTCCTGCCCGCCGACCGGGCGATCCGGCTGGGGGCGGTGGCGGCCGGGCGCGTGGGGCTGGCCAATCCGCCGCTGCCCCCCGCGGTGCTGGCTGCGGCCTGCGGGGCCGCGCTGCACGCTGCCCATGCCGCGCCCGCGCCGCTTGCCCCCTGGCCCGAGGTGCGCGCCGCACTCGATGCCGCGCGCCACGCCGCGGGCTGGCCCGCCGACGCGGTGATCCTGGTGGGCCACGCGCCCCCGGAGCGCGACTGGTGCGCAGCCGGGCGGCTTGCGGGGTATCTGACGGCGGAGCGCTTCTTCGGGGGCTGAGACGGCGAGACTTCCGCGCAGGTCGTGACGCTGCGTCACGAGCCCGCCGCAGGGTTGGGCTGTGACGCGAGCCGGGTAGGCTTGCAACGGGAATCAGGGGGGATGCCATGATACGCGCGACGCTTGCCGCACTTGCCACGACTGCCACGCTGGCCGCGCCTGCCGCCGGTGCCACGATCGGCGATCTCTATTCCAGCTTCTGGGTCTTCGGCGACAGCCTGTCGGACAACGGCAATCTGGCCACCAGCGTCATCCCCGGCTTCCCGCCGCCGCCCTATTTCGAGGGTCGATTTTCTGACGGCCCGGTGTGGAACGAAGGGTTCCTGGCCGAATTCGCGCCGAATGCCGCCGGCAACTTCGCCTTCGGCGCTGCCCGCGCCGTGCCCAATGCCGACGGCATCCCCGATTTCGCCGACCAGCTTGCGCTGTTCCAGTCGGCGCTTCCGGTGCTCGACCTCGGCACGCGGCCACTGGCATCGGTGCTGTTCGGGGCCAACGATGTCTTCGGCGGGGTCGCCGCGGCCGCCGCCGACCCCGGCAACGCCCAATCCATCCTCGGCGCCACGATCGCCACCTCCGTCACCGCCATCGCAAGCGGGATCGGCGCACTGGCCGCCACGGGGATCACCGATTTCGCCGTGTTCGACCTGCCGGACCTTGGCCTGATCCCGCGGCTGGCTGCCGCGGGGCCCGAGGCGCAGGGCCTGGGCACGCTGGCCACGCTGTCCTTCAACGCGGCGCTCGACCAGGCGGTCGGCGGGCTGCGGGCCTCGGGCCTGACGGTGACGCAGGTCAGCCTGTTCGACCTGTTCGCCGGGGCCGTGTCCGACCCCGCCACCTTCGGATTCGCCCCCGCCACGGTGATGTCGCCCTGCTTCGGCGTCGATCCCTTCGAGCTTCTGGCAGGCCCGCCCGCGTCCGGCCCTTGCGGTGACCCGCAGGCGCGGCTGTTCTGGGACGTCCTGCATCCGACAGCTGCCGGGCACGCGCTGATCGCGCAGAGCTTCGAGACCGCCGTGGTGCCCTTGCCGGCCACGTCGCTTCTGCTTCTCGCCGGTCTGGGCGGGCTTGTCCTGATGCGTCGCCGGACGGTGCCCTGATCCGCGATCCGGCGCGGTCCGGGGACAGGCCGGACACAGTCCCTCTGTGCGTTTCCGCGCAGCCCGGGCCCTCTGGCCATTGCGGGGCCCATGGGCTAGATCGCGCGGAAAGAGGGCCCCGATGACCGACACCCCCGACAGCTATTCCGACGCCATCTCCTCGATAGAAGAGATCATCGAGGACGCGCGCAACGGGCGCATGTTCATCCTCGTCGATCATGAGGACCGCGAGAACGAAGGTGACCTCGTGATCCCCGCCCAGATGGCGACGCCGGAAAAGATCAACTTCATGGCCACGCACGGGCGCGGGCTGATCTGCCTGTCGCTGACCGGGGCGCGCATCGACGCGCTAGGGCTGCCGCTGATGGCGTCCTACAATGCCAGCCGGCATGAGACCGCCTTCACCGTCTCGATCGAGGCGCGCGAAGGGGTGACCACCGGCATTTCCGCCCATGACCGGGCGCGCAGCGTGGCCGTGGCCATCGACGCGGCGACCACCGCCGCCGACATCGCCACGCCGGGCCATGTGTTCCCGCTGCGCGCACGCGACGGCGGCGTGCTGGACCGCGCCGGCCATACCGAGGCCGCAGTGGACATCGCGCGCCTGGCCGGGTTGAACCCGTCGGGCGTGATCTGCGAGATCATGAACGACGACGGGACCATGGCGCGCCTGCCGGACCTGGTGGCCTTCGCGCAGAGGCACGGGCTGAAGATCGGCACCATCAGCGACCTGATCGCCTATCGCCGCCGCCACGACAACCTGGTGCGCGAGACCACGCACCGCCGCATCCGGTCGGAATTCGGTGGCGAGTGGGACATGCATGTCTTCACCGACGAGACGCAGGGGTCGGAACATATCGCCCTGATCAAGGGCGACATCACGGGCGACGACCCGGTGCTGGTGCGGATGCATACGCTGGACCCGCTGCTCGATGTCATCGGCGTCGGCGGGCCTGGCCGTGCGACCGAGTTCGGCCACGCGATGCAACTGATCGCCGATGAAGGGCGGGGCGTGCTGGTGCTGCTGCGCGACCTGCACATGAAGCTGGCGATGGATGACACTGTGTCACCCCAGACCCTGCGCCAGTACGGACTGGGTGCGCAGATCCTTTCGGCGCTGGGGCTGTCCCGCCTGATCCTTCTGACGAATTCCGCCAAACCCAAGGTCGTGGGCCTCGAAGGCTACGGCCTGTCGATCGAGGGCACGCGGCCCATTCCGCTGGAGTGACACCATGGCCGGCCCTGCCCATCGTATCCTGCCCCTTCCGGTCTTCGACGACCCCGTGCGCGTGCTGATCGTGCGCGCGCCCTATTACGCCGACATCGCCGACAACCTTCTGGAGGGCGCCCGCGCGATGCTGGAAAGGGCCGGTGCCGAACACGACCTGATCGAGGTGCCCGGGGCCTTCGAGATCCCGTCCGCCATCGCCACGGCCTTCCGGCAGGCCGATCACCACGGCTTCGTGGCCCTGGGATGCGTGATCCGGGGCGAGACCTCGCACTACGACATCGTCGCGGGCGACAGCGCGCACGGATTGATGCTGCTGGGGTTGCAGGGCGCCTGCATCGGGAACGGTATCCTGACCGTGGATGCGCACGCCCAGGCGGCGGTCCGGTCCGATCCGGCGGGCCAGGACAAGGGCGGTGATGCGGCGGCGGCCTGCCTCAGCCTTGTCTCCCATGCCCGCACCCTCGGCAAGCGGCCGAAGGGCATCGGGTTCCGGTCCGGCGAGGCATCGTGAGCGGCAATCCCTCCGACGAAGGCGTGTTCGACGGCGATCCTTCGGGGCGCGCGGACCGGCCGAAGCCCGACAAGCGGCAGATGCGGTCGGCGGCGCGGCTTTACGCCGTGCAGGCGCTGTTCCAGATGGAAGCCGCAGGGCAGGGCGCCGATGTGGTGCGGCGCGAATTCCTCGACCATCGCTTCGGCGCCACCATCGACGGGGACGAGATGGTCGACGGCGACGTCGACCTGTTCCGCCAGATCCTGGAAGGTGCGGTGAACTGGCAGGCCCGGATCGACCAGTTGACCGACCGCGCGCTGGTGGCGAAATGGCCCATCGACCGGATCGATCCCACGCTGCGCGCACTGTTCCGGGCGGCGGGCGCCGAACTGATCGAAGGTGCCGCACCGCCGAAGGTGGTGATCACCGAATTCGTCGATGTGGCCAAGGCGTTCTTCCCCGAGGGCCGCGAGGCGAAATTCGTGAACGCGGT
>CAYYOE010000301.1:0-4129 GCA_964473055.1 uncultured Rhodobacterales bacterium
TCCTGCCCCTTGCCCGGCTGGAATTCGCCCTGGTCGAGTTCATGGCGCAGCGGATGGGTCAGGTGGTGTCGCGCGATCAGATCATGGCGCATCTCTACGGGCTGGATGACAGCCCCGACAGCCGGGTCATCACCGCCTATGTGTGCCACATTCGCAGCAAGATGGAAGCCGCGGGTGGCGATGGGTCGGTGATCCGCAACCACTGGGGACGGGGATATTCGGTCGCGATGCCGCAGACAGTTGCAATGCCCGTCGAGGCCCCTGAAGCGATCGTGGCGCGACTGGCGGCCTGACCCCGCCCCTCAAAGCGGTGGAAAGCACGCGCGGGCCACGGCATGGATCGTATCGAGGTCTGCCCATCCCTTGAGGCGCGCCTTGTTTCCGAACTCGCCCGTGATGGTGCCGTCGCCCTGGAACTGGCGGCGGATCAGCCCGGATTGCCATCCGTTTCCCTGGCCGCCGTCCGCCGTCAGCCACTCGCTGCCCTCAGCCGCGATGATCACGCCAACATGCTGGAATTCGGCCGGACGGCCGTGCCGCGACAGGATGAAACTGTCGCCGGGCATCGGCCGGTTGCCCGTGAAGGGCACCCAGCAGCGACGGACCGGGGATTGCTGGCGGTCGATCTCCTGCGCCACCTTTTCCCACCATGTGGTTGGCGTGGTCAGAAAGATCCGCCCTGTCCCCTGCCCCGGGATCGAGAAGCCGCCGGGCGATCCGGGCAGGATCACGGGAAGCCGGGCAAAGACCCGGCGCGGAAAATCACCGCAACCGGTGGCCCCCGCTGGGCCCGAGCCCCCCTGCCACAACTGACCTTGCGGCGGCAGAAGGCTGCGCGCCGTCGCAACGAAGCGCTGCTGTACCGGCGTGTTCGGCCCCGCCGGGACTGCTGGTTGCGATGCCGGTTCTCCGGCCGATCAGCCATTTCGCGTGCAACCTTCGTTCGACCCCCTGCCCCCGTCAGGTCTGCCGCGGTCCAGTGGGCGGCAGCCATCCACGGCCCTGGCGGTTCGGGTTCGTCACCTGAGCCACCGATCCCGGCAGCGCCAGCAGTGCGCCGATCTCGTCCGGGTGGGCCCCGCCCGCCAGAACGCCGCCGGGACCCAGTTCTTCCGACAGGCGACGGGCAAGCTCCGGCACCGCGACCGAGGTTCCGGCAAAGCGCGCTGCGCTGCCGGACCGCGTGCCTGCCGCGACAGCGCCCCGCCGGTTCGGCGAGGCTTCGGCCATGGCGGAAAGGTCCGGGCCCTGACGTGCCGTCCAGGCCGGGTCGCTCGATCCGGCAGCGGAATAGACGGCAGGCTTTGGAGCGGCCCCGCCTGTGCCCAGGCGCAGTCCGGCGGCGCCCACGGCAAAAACCCTCCGGTCCCGCGCGGTTGCCAACGCGGAATGAGTGCCCGACCGGGTGATGGGCCCGCTGCCGGGATCGGACCAGTCGCGCACCTCGGGGTCGAAGCCGTTGCAGGCGGGATGCACCAGATATGACTGCCGCCCGAAGGGTCGCTGCCCCACGGGCGTATCGCCGCGTTGGACCTGCAGGCTGACCAACGGGTCGGCCGCGGCCTCGGTCCGTCCGATCCCGATGGACCATCTCCCCGCGGGGGCGACCGGCCCTGCCCGGTCCGTCCGTGTGGGCCGCAGGACAAGATCGTAGCCGCGGGTCAGCCCCGGCCCGGCCGGGTGCGCCCGGACCCAGGCCACGACACGCCCTCGATGCACGACCTCGACCGAAGCCCCCGGGGGCACGTCCACAGGTTCGGGCATCGCGGCACCGGGAGGCACAAGCGCCAGCAACACCGGCCCCGCCGCCCGCACCAGCGCCCGCGACGGCAACCGGTCGTCGGGCTGAACCTGCCAGCCGATCGTTGCAGGCGCCTCGCCCGCGCAGGGCGACACCAGCGCCACTTGCCGACTGCGGTAGTCGTTGCCGAAGGCGACGGTCACGCGGGCCGGAGCATCGGTCGCCTTCTCGTAGGCAGCCACCGCCTCGACAATCGCCCGTTCCTGCAGACTGGTCCCGTCCTTGGGACCGGCCGACATGCCCAGCGACAGGTTGATGACCAGCGGTCGCGGGCCATCCTTGCAGGACTTCGAGAGCGCGGCCGCCCGGCGCACCACCCAGTGCAACGCCTGCACCAGATCCCCGGCCCAGCCCGCACCAGACGTATCGCGCAACGCCCCCGGCGGCAGCGCCACGCCCAGGAGGTCGATCGCGTCGCGGGCGCCCGGTTCGGCCCCGGCCGCGATGTCGGCCACATGGGTGCCGTGGCTCGCGGCGCGGTTCAGCCCCCGCGCCTTGTCGGGGGGAAACAGGTCCGCCATCACCCGTGCATAGGCCGAAGCCTCGTCCCTGCCCGCGATCAGCGTGTCGATCGCGTCGCGCCCCAGCACACGGCCGCGCGGCTGTCCCGGCCCCGTCTGCGGCGCCATCAGCCAGACCGCGTCAAACCGGGTCGAGGCCGCGCCCGCACGGCGGAAGCGCCGGTTGAGAAACCCGATACCGTCGTCGATGACGGCGACGATCGCCGGACCGCCCGGCCGTGTTGCGACCGCGGGCAGATCGACCATCGCGCCGGAAATGGCATCGCCCTTCGCATCCTGCGGCCGGCTCTCGCCGGGATCGCCCTCCACCGCCACAAGAACCGCATGTATCGCGGGCCAGCCGACGTCAGCGAGGAAATGCAGCCATTCCGCCTCTCCAGCACAAAGATCGCTGGTGACCGCCTCTGCCGTGGTGGCATCGCGAAGGAAGGATTTCGGGCCGGTCAGGTCGGACATCGGTTCGGGCGGCGCGTCGGGCGGGTCTGCCTGCATCGAATCAACCCTCCTGATTTCGTTCTCCCCATCCTGCCATGATTCCTCCTCCCCATGAGAGGCGAACGAACACGGGCCGGGGCGGGTCCCGGAGTTTTCACGGACCAGGACCAGAGCACCGGCGAAGTCCATGGACCCGGCAGGCTTTTCTGCCTCACCGGACCTGGCCCCGATGGCCCTGCTTGAAAATTGATCCAGCTTTGTTACACGATGTTCATGGACGCGCCACTGCCTCCCCCAGTCGCCGGCACGGCAGAGGTGCGAAAGTCCACCTGCTACATGTGCGCCTGCCGATGCGGCATCGACGTTCACCTGCGAGACGGCCAGATCACCTATATCGAGGGCAACCGCGACCACCCGGTGAACCGGGGGGTTCTGTGCGCCAAAGGCGCGTCGGGACTGATGCAGCACCTGTCGCCCGCGCGGCTGCGCGCCCCCCTGATCCGCACCGGACCACGCGGGTCCGGCCAGTTCCGCGAGGCGACCTGGGACGAAGCGCTGTCGCTGGCCGTCTCCTGGCTGAAGCCGCTGCGCGAGACCGCCCCCGAAAAACTCGCCTTCTTCACCTGCCGCGACCTGTCGCAATCCTTCACCGGCTTCTGGGCCCAGTCCTTCGGCACCCCGAATTTCTCCGCCCATGGCGGGTTCTGCTCGGTCAACATGGCCGCGGCAGGCATCTACACGGTGGGGTCAGCCTTCTGGGAATTCGGCGCGCCAGACTGGGACCGCACCCGTCTGTTCCTTCTGTGGGGCGTGGCCGAGGACCACGATTCCAACCCGATCAAGATCGGCATCGGCAAGCTGAAGGCACGGGGCGCCAAGGTCGTGGGCATCAACCCGGTGCGGACCGGATACAATGCCGTGGCCGACGACTGGTACGGCATCACGCCGGGCACCGACGGCCTGCTGGCGCTGTCGCTGGTGCACTGCCTCTTGAAGGCGGGGCACTTCGATGCGGACTACCTGGCGCAATGGACAAACGCGCCCTGTCTGATCGATGGCGACCCGGGGTCCGACACCCACGGCCTGCTGCTGCGGGGCGAGGACGGGAAAGAACTGGTGATCGACCGGCGCACCGGGCGCCCGGCAGCCTTCGACGCCCCCGGCGTCCAGCCCGATCTGGGCGGCACCCTGCGCCGTGCGGGCATCACGCATTCCACCGCTTTCCGCCGCCTTAGCGAACGCTACCTCGCGGCGGACTACGCGCCCGAGGCGGTAACGGACCGCACCGGCATCCCCGCGCCCCGCATCCGCGCACTTGCCGCCGAACTCGCCCGCGCGGCCTTCGAGACGCCGGTCGTCATCGACCAGCCCT
>CAYYOE010000302.1:0-4126 GCA_964473055.1 uncultured Rhodobacterales bacterium
GGGCGGAACCCCCTTGAACCAGGTGACGTACAGCGTTGGCAGGAAGACCAGGGTCAGCAGGGAGGCGACCAGCAGGCCACCCATGATCGCGTAGGCCATCGAACCCCAGAACACCGTCGGCGCGATCGGAATCAAGCCGAGCACGGTCGACAGGGCGGTCAGCATGATGGGCCGAAACCGCGAGCTGCTGGCGTCCACCACCGCGTCCCAGACGGTCTTCCCCGCCTTGCGCTCGGCCTCGATCTGATCGATCAGGATGACCGCGTTCTTGGCGATCATGCCGATCAGCGCCAGGATGCCCAAAATCGCGACGAAGCCGAGCGGCTTGCCGGACAGCAGCAGGGCGGCCACCACGCCGATCAGTCCCAGCGGCACCAGGCTCAGCACGATGAGCAAGAGCGAGAAGCTTTTGAGCTGGAAGATCAGCAGGGTCAGCATGATCAGGATCATGATCGGCACGACGGCGAAGACCGAAGCCTGCGAATCAGCGCTTTCCTCGACCGTGCCGCCGAGTTCGATCCGGTAGCCGGCGGGCAGCGTTGCATTCAATTCAGTGATAGCCGGCTCCAGATCGGCGACCACCGTATCGGGCAGAATCCCAGGGGCCACGTCCGCCAGCACCGTCAGGGTCGGCATCCGGTCGCGCCGCCAGATCAACGGGTAGGACTGGCCGGGTTCGATGGTCGCGAATTGCGAGAGAGGGACAGTCCGGCCATCCGGCATCCCCACCGGCAGGGTCCTAAGCGTCTCGATCGAGAGGTTTTGTCCTTCCGCCTCGCGGACCAGGACATTGATCAGATAGATATCATCGCGGACCTGAGTGATGGTCGTCCCCGAGATCGTCGTGTTAAGCGCGGCGGCCACGGCTTGCGAGCTCAGCCCGAGCAGCCGGACCTGTTCCTGATCGATGCGGATGGTCAGCTCCCGCTCCGGTTCCATCCAGTCGTAGTTGACGCGGCGCGTTCCCGCGTGATCGGCGACGAGGCCGCCGAGCCGCAGGGCAATGGTGCGCAACTGGGTCGGGTCGGGACCCATGACCCGATACTGCACCGGCCAGCCGACCGGCGGGCCGAGTTCCAGCGTCGCGACGTTGCCGACGATCTGCGGAAACTCCTCCGCCAGCAGGCGTTCCAGGCGCGGCTGAAGGCGCTCGCGGGCCGCGAAGTCCCTGGATACGATCACCGTCTGGGCGAAGAAAGGGTTGGCCAACTGCACGTCGAGCGGGAGATAGAACCGGATCGCGCCTTGCCCGATATAGGTGCTCCAGCGTTCGATGTCGGGAGCGAAGTCCGGATCGTCCCGGAGAAATTCCTCGAAGCGGTCGACCAGCCGCTCGGTGGCGTGGATCGAGGAATTCTGCGGCAACTGGAGATTGACCAGCAGTTCGGGCCGGTCCGACGCGGGGAAGAACTGACGCGGCACCTGGCCCAGCCCCACGAGGGACGCGATAAAAATACCGACGGTCAGCGCGATGGTGAACCAGCGGGCGCGCATGGCCAGGGTCAGGAATCCCTTATAAATCTCGATCACGCGGTTCGGCTTATCGACCTGATCCGCCTTGGGGGGCCGCAACAGGGCCATGCCGATCAAGGGCGCGAACACCATCGCGACCAGCCAGGAGGCGATGAGCGCGATGCCGACGACCGCGAAGATCGAGAAGGTGTACTCGCCGGCGGAGCTTTGGGCGAAGCCGACCGGCACGAAGCCGGCGATGGTCACCAGGGTTCCGGTCAGCATCGCGAAAGCCAGGTGTTTGTAGGCATAAGTGGCCGCGCTCGCCTTGTCGTCGCCGGCGGCCAGCCGCCGGCTCATGGCGTCGATGGTGGTCATGGCGTCGTCGACCAGGAGGGCCAGGGCGATGATGAGCGCGCCCAGCGAGATGCGCTGGAGGTCGATATCGGCCATGTCCATGGTCGGGAAGGTCACGGCGAGCGTCAGCGGGATGGCGATGGCCACGACCGTGCCGGCCCGCACGCCCAGGGCGACGAAGCTCACCACCAGCACGATGGCGATGGCCTGCCAGAGGGACGTCGTGAATTCGTTGATCGCCTGGTCGACCGTCGCGGGTTGATCGGCCACCAGCCGGGCTTCGATGCCGATCGGCAGGTCCGCCGCGAGCGTCTTGATGGCCCGCGCGATGTTGCGCCCGAGCGCCAGGGTGTCGCCGCCGTCGCGCATGGCGATCGCCAGCCCGATCGCCGGCACGCCGTTCACCCGGAACATGGGCTGCGGCGGGTCGGCGAAGCCCCGGCGGACGTCGACGATATCCCGCAGCCGCAACATGCGGTCGCCAATCGCGAAGGTGACCTCGGCGATGTCGGCCTCGGTGTCGAAAGCGCCGGTCACCCGCAGCGAGATGTTCTCCTGGTCGGTGCGCAGCACGCCGGCGGGGATGACGATATTCTGGGCTTGCAGCGCCGCGATCAGGGTATTGGGGTTGAAGCCCAGCCCGGCGAGCCGCTCGCTCGAGAAGTCGATGTAGATGACTTCGTTCTGGGCGCCGAGGATGTCGATGCGGGACACGTCCGGCACGAACAGCAGCTTGGAGCGGATGTCCTCGACGTAGTCGCGCAGTTCCCGGTGGGTGAAGCCGTCGGCGGTGAAGGCGTAGATGATGCCGAAGGTGTCGCCGAACTCGTCGTTGAAAAAGGGGCCGACGAGGCCCTGGGGCAGCGTGTGGCGCATGTCCGCCACTTTCTTACGGACCTCGTACCAGGCATCCGAGACTTCCCGGGCTGAAGTGCTGCCCAACAGATCGACGAAGATCGTGGTCTCGCCGGCGCGGCTGAAGCTGCGCAGGTTGTCCAGGTTCGGGACCTCTTGCAACGTGCGCTCCAGGCGCTCGGTGACTTGCAGGAGGGTTTCCTCCATCGTCGCGCCGGGCCAGATCGCCTTCACGACCATGGTGCGGAAGGTGAACGGCGGATCCTCGGCGCGGCCGAGTTTGTAGAAGGAACTGATCCCCGCGGCGAGCACGACGATCATGAGGAAGATCGTGACCGAGCGGTTGCGGATCGCCCATTCGGAGAGATTGAACCCGCTCATGGCTGGGTTCCAAGCAGGCGAACCTGTTGGCCCGGCCGCAGCGTCTGGACCCCGGCGGTGACCAGAATATCACCCGCAAGGAGCCCGCTCAGGACGACCACCCGGTCGAGGTCGAAACGCAGCACCTCGATGTTGCGCAGATCGACCGTGTTGGTTTCCGGGTCCAGGATCCACACCGCGGGCCGACCCTGGGCCGAGGTCAGGGCCGACGCCGGCATCTCGATGCCGGGACCGGCGCCGAGGCGGGCGCGGCCGGTCACGGTCGAACCCAAGCGCATCGGCTCGGGGGGATCGATCAAGCCGACCCGCACCCGGAACGTGCGCGTCACGGGATCGGCCTGTGGCGCGACTTCGCGGACCCGCGCGGCGGCGCGGATTTCGGGGTCGTCGCTCAGGAAGACCTCGATCTGCGTGTCGATGGAGGCGTCCCGCATGATCCTGGCCGGAACGTCGAACACGGCGTCGCGGCCCCCTTCGCGGGCGAGTTGGACGATCATCTGTCCGGCCGTAACCACTTCTCCCGGTTCGGCGCCCCGCGCGGTGACGGTTCCAGGGCTGTCGGCAAAGAGTTCCGCATAACCCAACTGCGTTTCGGCGGTATTGACCCGCGCCCGCGCGGCGTCCACCTGCGCCTCGGCGCTCCTGAACGCCTGTTGCGCCTCATCGAACATGGCGCGGGTGACAAAGCCGGAAGCCAGAAGATTTTGGAAGCGTTCGAACCGGTTGCGGGCCTCGACCAGGCGCGCCTGGGCGGCGGTCAGGTCCGCGCGGGCCGTGCGCAGGGCGTCGCGCGGGGTCTCGGATTCCAGACGGCCGATCAATTGGCCGGCCCTGACCCGGTCGCCGACGTTGACGGGGCGTTCGATCATGCGTCCGCCGGCCCGGAAAGCCAGGCGCACTTCCTCCTGCGCCTCGATCTGCCCGGTGAGCGTCACGGTTTCGCCACTTTCCCGGGTTTCGATGGTCATGACTCGCACCGGGCGAACGGGCTCGGGTTCGAGTTCCTCGGCCGGCCGGCAGGCGGCGAGCAGGACCAGGATCATGAAAGCGCCCAGCTTGGCCGCTCGTCCGAAAATGGCTG
>CAYYOE010000303.1:0-4126 GCA_964473055.1 uncultured Rhodobacterales bacterium
CCGTGATCTGTTCCCGCATGGGCTGGGTCCGCGCGATGAAGGGGCACATCGCCCCGGACGCGGAGGTCAAGTTCAAGGACGGCGACGGCCCGCGCTTCCAGTTCCACGCGGAAACGACCGACCGTATCCTGGTGTTCGACACGAACGGGCGCTTCTATACGATTCAGGCCGCCAGCCTTCCCGGCGGGCGCGGCATGGGCGAACCCGTGCGCCTGATGATCGACCTGCCCAACGAGGCCGGGATCGTGGACATGCTGGTGCACCGGCCGGGCGAGCGCCTGATCGTGGCTGCCACGGACGGCAACGGGTTCGTCGTGGCATCGGACGAGATTCTGGCCCAGACGCGGGCCGGCAAGCAGGTGCTGAATCTGTCCGATGGCGCCAAGGCGGCCGTTGTGCGCCGGGTGGCGGGCGACCATGTCGCGGTCGTCAGCCAGAACCGCAAGCTGCTGGTGTTCCCGCTCGACGAGCTGCCCGAGATGACCCGCGGCAAGGGCGTGCGACTGCAGAAGTACAACGCCGTGCGCGGCAAGCAGGGCGTGCTGGAACTCGACGGCGGGCTGTCGGACCTGACGACATTGGTGCTGTCCGAGGGTCTGGCTTGGGCCATGACCAACGGCCAGACCCGGCGCGAAACCGGGATCGCCGACTGGCTGGGCAAGCGCGCGGGCGTGGGCCGCGCGCCGCCGCATGGCTTCCCCCGCGACAACCGCTTCACCTGAGGTCGCCTTGGCGGGTCCGGCGCTTGCGGTCGAGTTCTCGGGCACGAAGGGCCGCCTGTTCCGCTTGGCGTTCCGCACCGGCCTTCTGACCGTCCTGACGCTGGGCATCTACCGGTTCTGGATGAAGACGCGGCTGCGCCGGTATCTCTGGTCGTCAGTCCGGCCCGGGGGGCACCCGCTGGAATACACGGGCGAGCCATTGGAAAAGCTGCTGGGCTTCCTGATCGCGGTCGTTGCGCTGGCGTTCTACATCGGGATCGTCAACCTGGTCCTGATGTGGGGCAGCCTGGCCTGGCTGAACGCGACCTCGGCGGCCTATGCGATTTCCTTCGTCGGTGTCCTGCCGCTGGTGTTCTTCGCGCAGTACCGCGCGCGGCGCTATCTGCTGGCCCGCACCCGCTGGCGCGGCATCCGCTTTGGGCTGGAGCCCGGCGCCTGGGCATATGCGGCCCGCGCCTTCTGGCACTGGGCGCTGACGATCCTGTCGCTGGGGTTCCTCTGGCCGCGCATGACGTTCCATCTGGAAAAGTTCCGCACCGACCGCACCTGGTTCGGCGACCGCCGCCTGACCCAGGGCGGCACCTGGACGATGCTGTACCCCCCGTTCAAGCCGTTCCTTTACGGCGTCATCGGCACCGGGATGATCTCGCTGACCGCGCGGGCCTATAGCTCCGAGGCGGTCCTCGCCGGGCTGTTCCTGACCGTGCCGCTGATCCTGTTCGGGCTGGTGCACTACCGCGTGCAGGCGTTCCGTATGCTGGCCGACCACAAGTCCGCGGGGGGAATAGGCTTTCGCGCCGTGCCGCGCACGGGGCGTGTGCTGGGCATCTACGCGGGCGGCTTCGCGTTGGTCTACCTGGTTCTGGTCGCCCTGCTGGTCCTTGCGGCGGTCCTGGCCGGGATCGCTGCCGTGGGGGCCTTCAGCGACGCCGAGGTCACGGTTGACCTGCTGCGCCGGGTCGAGGCGTTGCCGCGCTGGGTGACGGTTGCGGGGGCTGTCGCGGCCTACTTCACCGCGTTTCTCGTCTGGGGCACGTTGCGGCAGGTGCTGATCACGCTGCCCATCCTGCGCCACTACGCCGAAACCCTGACCGTGACCGGCGCGCTGGACATTCCGGGTGTCCACCAGCGTCAGGCCGACAGCGCAACCGAGGCGGGTGGCTTTGCCGAGGCGCTGGACGTCGGGGCATCGCTGTGACGCCGCCCGCCGAATATGCCGACTACTTTGACGGGCAGAGCGCGGCAGCGCGCCGGGTCGGGGTCGCGACCGGCCCCGTGTCGCTGCGCATAGACCTGCCTGACGGGCGCCACCTCGACTGGCGCTGGGACGACCTTCGCCGCCTTCCCGACCAGGCACAACCGGGCCGCATGGTGCTGCATCCGGCGGGCGATGCGACCGGGCGGCTGATCCTGCCCGATGGACCCGTGGCGCAAGAGGTGCGCCGCCGCGCCCCTGCGCTGGGTCGGCTTCCACCTGCCCGGCGGGCCGGTGCGCTGCTGGGCTGGTCAGCGGCCGCGCTGGCCTCCGTTGCCATCATGATCCTGTGGCTCGTGCCCGCGCTGGCCGATCGGCTGGCTGCCGTCCTGCCCGCCGAAGGAGAACAGGCGCTGGGCGAGGCCACGCTGTCCCAGGTCCGCGAGGCATTGAACGAATCCGGCTTCGACCCCCTGCCGCTGTGCGAGGCGCGGGAAGGGCGGCACTCGCTCGACTCGATGACCGCGCGGCTGATGCGTGGCGTGGATCTGCCCTATCCGCTGACGGTCAGCGTGCTGGACCATCCCATGGTCAACGCCTTCGCCCTGCCGGGCGGACAGGTCATCCTGATGCGCGGCCTGATCGACGCGGCCGGCCACCCCGACGAGGTGGCCGCCGTGCTGGCGCACGAGATCGGCCACGTTGCCGCGCGCGATCCCACGCGCATTGCCCTGCGCACGGCGGGGTCGATCGGGGTTCTGGGCCTGCTGTTCGGGGATTTCGCGGGCGGAACGGTGGTGCTGTTCCTGACCGAGCGGATGATCCAGGCGCGCTACACACAAGAGGCCGAAGCCGCGGCCGATGCCTTCGCTCGGCAGATGATGCGCGACGCCGGTCTGCCGCCCTCGGCCCTGGCGGCCATGTTCCGCCGGTTTCAGGCAAGGGGGGGCGAGCCGCCCGCCATCGTGCAGCATTTCCTTGCGCATCCCACGCTGGGCGACCGCATCGCGGCGGCCGAGGGCGCACCGGCCCCACTGGGACGTCTGCGACCGTCTCTCGATGCCGCCGAGTGGCAGGCGCTCCGGCGCATCTGTGATCGAGGTCCGGTTGCCCGTCCCGCCTTGCGCCGCTAGACAGGCGGAAAACGGGAACCACCGATGCCGCAATTGCTCCGCCGTCTTGTCCTTGCCGCGCCAATTGTGCTGGCGGCCTGCGCAGCGTCCCCGTTCGATCCGGACGCTTCGCGCGACCCGATCGGCGATTTCCGCCTCGGCTACAACATCGTCGTCTCGGACGGGCCCGACCAGGGCCCGTTCTCGCGCGATGTGTCGGACGAGGAATGGAAGACCGCGCTGACCGATGCCATCGAGACGCGGCTGCGCGGCTACTCGGGCACCGGGCTGTATCACATCGGGGTCAAGGTCGAGGCCTATGTCGCCGCCATGCCGGGCGTGCCGGTGGTCTACAATCCTCGTTCTATCCTGCTCCTGGCAGTGAACATCTACGACAACCGCACCGGCCAGCGCCTGAACGCCGATCCGCACCGGCTGAGCGTGCTGGAAGGCACCTCGGGCGGGTCGGTCCTGCTGGGGTCCGGTCGCACGCGGTCGCGGGAGGACCAGATCGAGGGTTTGTCCCAGAACGCGGCCAAGGCGCTGGAGGACTGGCTGAAGGAAAACAGCGCCTGGTTCGACCGCGAGCCGGTCGAGGGAGAGCCCGTGACCTTCCCGCCGGAGTCGGCCGAAGCTGCTCCGCCTGCTGCTGCCGGCTAGGGCGCGCCGCACCCGCGCATCCCCGGCGGAACCGCTTGATTTTTCCCGCCCTCCCCGCTAGACGCCGCGCCGTGTTTCACCGGGGCGCGTCCGCCAGCCTGGCCGTCCCTTTCAGATCCGAGGCGCGAGGCAGATGGCGAAGGCGAAATTTGAACGGAACAAGCCGCATGTGAACGTTGGCACGATCGGCCACGTTGACCACGGGAAGACGACGCTGACGGCGGCGATCACGAAGTATTTCGGCGAGTTCAAGGCCTACGACCAGATTGACGCGGCGCCGGAAGAGAAGGCGCGCGGGATCACGATCTCGACGGCGCACGTGGAATACGAGACGGCGGCGCGGCACTATGCGCACGTCGACTGCCCGGGCCACGCGGACTATGTGAAGAACATGATCACGGGTGCCGCGCAGATGGACGGCGCGATCCTTGTGGTGA
>CAYYOE010000304.1:0-4098 GCA_964473055.1 uncultured Rhodobacterales bacterium
AAGGTGGGCGATGTCTGCTTCAAGCGCGGCGGCGTCTTCGCGATGGAACTCGGCGGGCCCGAGGTCGGCCGCGGCTGCGGCGGACGGGGCATCATCCACGGCTTCGAGACGCTGGAAAAGCTCGGATTCCACGACTGGGACTTCGACTATGTCCTCTTGGATTTCCTGGGCGACGTGGTCTGCGGTGGCTTCGGCCTGCCGATCGCGCGGGACATGGCGCAGAAGGTGATCGTGGTCGGGTCGAACGACCTGCAGTCGCTCTATGTCGCCAACAACGTCTGCTCGGCGGTGGAATACTTCCGCAAGATGGGCGGAAACGTCGGCGTCGCGGGCCTTGTCATCAACAAGGATGACGGCACCGGCCAGGCCGCGGCCTTTGCCGAAGCCGCGGGCATACCGATCCTCGCCTCGATCCCCGCCGACGACGACCTGCGCCGCAAGTCTGCGTCCTACCAGATCGTCGGCACCCATGCCGAGGCCTGGGGCGCGCTGTTCGAGGAACTGGCCATCGCCGTTGCCGAGGCGCCCCCGGTGCGCCCCAAGCCGTTGACGCAGGACGGGCTTCTGGCGCTGTTCGACGGCAAGGACACCGGTGCCGATTTCGTCCTCGAACCCGCGACCGATGCCGACATGCGCGGCAAGCACGCGGTGGCGAAGCCTTCCCTGGAAGTGGTCTACGACGATGTGTGACACCTGCCATGCCCACGGCCCCCTGTCGCCGCAGACGCTGGCCTGCCGTGCCACGCCCGACCAGGTGATGCGGCTGATCTGGGACATCCTGAATTCTGACCGCAAGCCCGGGGGCAGCACCCGGTGAGCGACGACGTGACATATGACGCGGACGGCGCGGTCGAGGCCCCGGATCAGGTCCGGGGCGACGTGGCGCTTGCGGGCGGCTGCCATGCGGGGTCCGAGATGGAAGCCGCGGCACGCGCCGCGGGCAAGTCCGAGATCCTGGACCAGTTCCGCGCCGACTATCCCCAGGGCCCGCACGACAAGCCGCAATCCATGTGCCCGGCATTCGGCTCGCTTCGCGTGGGCCTGCGGATGCGCCGGGTCGCCACCGTCCTGTCCGGGTCGGCCTGCTGCGTCTATGGCCTGACCTTCGTCTCGCACTTCTACGGCGCGCGCCGGTCGGTCGGCTACGTGCCGTTCAACTCGGAATCCCTGGTGACCGGCAAGCTGTTCGAGGACATCCGCGACGCGGTCCACGAACTCGCCGACCCCGACCGCTATGACGCCATCGTTGTGACGAACCTCTGCGTGCCGACCGCATCCGGTGTGCCGCTCCGGCTTCTGCCGAACGAAATCAACGGCGTGCGTATCGTCGGCATCGACGTGCCGGGCTTTGGCGTGCCCACCCATGCCGAGGCGAAGGACGTGCTGGCGGGCGCCATGCTCGCCTATGCCCGCGCCGAGGTGCAGGCCGGTCCCGTCCAGGCGCCCGACCGGCTGAAAGCCTCGGGCGGCAAGACCGACCGTCCGACCGTCGCCCTGCTGGGCGAGATGTTCCCCGCCGATCCCATGATGATCGGCGCGATGCTGGCGCCCATGGGACTGGCCGCCGGACCTGTCGTGCCCTGCCGCGAGTGGCGCGAGCTGTATGCCGCGCTTGATTGCGGCGTGGTGGCGGCGATCCACCCGTTCTACGCCGCCGCCATGCGCGAATTCACCGCCGCCGGCCGGCCCATCGTGGGGTCCGCCCCTGTGGGCGTGGACGGCACCGCGGCATGGCTGGCAAGCATCGGCGACGCCTTCGGCGTGGCTGCCGACAAGGTGGCCGCCGCGCAGAACGCCATCCTCCCGGCGATCCGCGCGGCGCTTTCCGCAAAACCGATCAAGGGCACGATCACGCTGTCGGGCTATGAAGGGTCGGAACTGCTGGTTGCGCGCCTGCTGATCGAATCCGGCGCCGATGTGCCGTACGTCGGCACCGCCTGCGGGAAGACCGCGCAATCGGCCATCGACCGCCAGTGGCTGGAAGCGCGCGGCACGAAGGTCGTCTATCGAGCCAGCCTGGAAGACGACCTGTCGGCCGTCCACGCGATCCGCCCCGACCTTGCCATCGGCACCACACCTGTGGTGCAAAAGGCCAAGGAAGCGGGCATCCCGTCGCTGTATTTCACCAACCTCATCTCGGCGCGTCCGCTGATGGGCCCGGCCGGGGCGGGATCACTCGCCGAAGTCGTCACCGCCGCCATGGGCAACCGCGAGCGGATGGGCACCATGCGCGCCTTCTTCGAGGGCGTCGGCGCCGGCGATACCGCGGGCGTCTGGGAAGGCGCGCCGAACCTGCGCCCCGACTTCCGTGCCGCGCATCAGAAGAAGCTCGACAAGGCGTCCCGCGCCGCCAAGGCGGAGCAGATGATATGATCCGCCGCGCCGCCGCATGCTGCGACAGCCTCTCCCCCATCCCCTCTCCCAAAGGGAGAGGGGAGGCGCGCGTTCGTGCGTGGCGCTTCCCCTTTCCGCATCGGAGAGGGGAGAGGGGAGAGGATCTTCAGGCGCGGGTCGGCTGCCAAACGGGAGGTGACCATGCTCGTCACTGACCACGACCGGGCCGGCGGCTACTGGGGGGCGGTTTATGCCTTCTGCGCCGTCAAGGGCCTGCAGGTGGTGATCGACGGCCCCGTGGGCTGCGAGAACCTGCCGGTGACGTCCGTCCTGCACTACACCGACGCGCTGCCCCCGCACGAGCTGCCCATCGTCGTGACCGGCCTGGCCGAGGACGAGATGAGTTCCGGCACCGAGGAATCGATGAAGCGCGCGTGGAAGGTCCTCGACCCCGCGCTGCCCGCGGTCGTGGTGACCGGGTCCATCGCCGAGATGATCGGCGGCGGCGTCACGCCGCAGGGCACGAACATCCAGCGCTTCCTGCCCCGCACCATCGACGAGGATCAATGGGAAGCCGCCGACCGGGCGATGACCTGGATCTTCACGGAATTCGGCCAGACCAAGGGCCGGATGCCGCCCGAAAAGCCGCGCGAACCGGGGTCGAAGCCCCGCGTGAACATCCTTGGCCCGATATACGGCACGTTCAACATGCCGTCCGACCTGCACGAGATCCGCCGCCTGATCGAAGGCATCGGGGCCGAGATCAACATGGTCATGCCCATGGGCGCGCATCTGGCCGAGATGCGGAACCTGGTGAACGCCGACGTCAACGTGGTCATGTACCGCGAATTCGGGCGCGGCCTGGCGGAAGTGCTGGGCAAGCCGTACCTGCAAGCGCCGATTGGTGTGGAAAGCACGACCCTGTTCCTGCGGAAACTGGGCGAGATGCTGGGCCTTGACCCCGAACCGTTCATCGAGCGCGAGAAGCATTCGACGCTGAAGCCGGTGTGGGACCTGTGGCGCAGCGTGACGCAGGATTTCTTCGCCACCGCGTCCTTCGGGATCGTGGCGAGCGACACCTACGCCCGCGGCATCCGCCATTATCTGGAATCCGACCTTGGCCTGCCCTGCGCCTTTGCCGTCTCGCGGCTGCGCGGCAAGAAGACCAACAACGAGGAGGTGCGCGCGCTGATCGCCCGGCATCGCCCGCTGGTGGTAATGGGGTCGATCAACGAGAAGATGTATCTGGCCGAGACGAAGGGCGGGCATGGCCCCGCGCCCACGTTCATCCCGGCAGGCTTTCCGGGGGCCGCGATCCGCAGGCATACCGGCACGCCCTTCATGGGCTACGCCGGGGCGACGTATCTGTTGCAGGAGGTCTGCAACGGCCTGTTCGATGCGTTGTTCCACATCCTGCCGCTCGGCACCGAGATGGACCGCGCCGAGGCGACGCCCGCCACGCTGCGCCGCGATTTCCCCTGGGACGCGGACGCGCAGGCGGCGCTTGACCGGATCGTGGCGACACACCCGATCCTGACCCGGATTTCCGCCGCCAAGTCCCTGCGGGACGAAGCCGAACGCGCTGCCCTGGCCCAGGGGGCCGAGCGCGTGGTGCGCGAGACAGTCGAGGCCCTTTCGGGGGCCACAATCAGACGGACTTCACAGGGAGAAAGCCAATGACGGACTTCACCACGGACGCACCGGCCGTTCACCGCGCGCACCGCCCGCCGAAGGCCGAGTTCTACGCCTATTTCACGGTCATCT
>CAYYOE010000305.1:0-4055 GCA_964473055.1 uncultured Rhodobacterales bacterium
GAGGCCGGCGGCGCGCGCTACATCTCGGCCGACGCGCAGTCGTCGGCGGCCAAGCAGCTTTCGGACATCGAGAGCCTGATGGCGCAGGGGGTCAACGTGCTGATCGTGCTCGCCCAGGACACCCAGGCGATCATCCCGGCGGTGGCCGCGGCGGCCGCCGAGGGCATCCCGGTGATCGCCTACGACCGGCTGATCGAGGACGCCCGCGCCTTCTACCTGACCTTCGACAACGTCGAGGTCGGCCGGATGCAGGCCCGCGCCGTGTTCGAGGCCCAGCCGACCGGCAACTACGTCATGATCAAGGGTTCGGCCCAGGACCCGAACGCCGACTTCCTGCGCGGCGGCCAGCAAGAGATCCTGCAGGCGGCGATCGATTCGGGCGCGATCACCATCGTGGGCGAGGCCTACACCGACGGCTGGCTTCCGGCGAACGCGCAGCGGAACATGGAGCAGATCCTGACCGCCAACGACAACAACGTCGATGCGGTCGTGGCGTCGAACGACGGCACCGCGGGCGGTGTGGTCGCGGCGCTGGCGGCGCAGGGCCTTGTCGTGCCGGTGTCGGGCCAGGACGGCGACCATGCCGCGCTGAACCGGGTGGCCGCGGGCACCCAGACCGTCAGTGTCTGGAAGGACGCGCGCGACCTGGGCCGTGCGGCGGGCGAGATTGCCGTGGCGCTGGCCGGCGGCACCGCGATGGACGCGATCCCCGGTGCGGTGAAGTTCACCACGCCCGGCGGCAACGAGATGGATGCCGTGTTCCTGGCGCCGCAGCCGATCACGCGGGACAACCTGTCGGTCGTGGTGGATGCCGGCTGGATCACGCAAGAGGCGCTGTGCCAGGGCGTGACGAACGGCCCGGCCCCTTGCAACTGATCTGATCCCGTCCCGGGCCGCGAACGCCGCGGCCCGGGACCCAACCGGCGCAATCGTCGTCGGGATACCAAGCCATTCAGGGGAGGGGCGGCCGATGGCCGACGCGACCGTGGGCAGCGATGCGCCCCGCCGGAAATCCATCTTCGAGACGCTGGAACTCGACACGCGCCTTCTGGGCATGATCGGCGCCTTCGTGTTGCTGTGCGTGGTGTTCAATGTCTTTACCGACGGGCGGTTCCTGACGCCGCGCAATGTCTTCAACCTGACGATCCAGACGGTCAGCGTGGCGATCATGGCCACCGGCATGGTGTTCGTGATCGTGACGCGCCATATCGACCTGTCGGTCGGATCGCTCCTGGCCACCTGTTCCGCTGTCATGGCGATGGTGCAGACCGTCGTTCTGCCGCAGGGGCTGGGCTTGGGACTCGGGCACGCCGCGATCACACCGCTGGCGATCCTGTCGGGGTTGGCGGTCGGCACGCTGATCGGGGCCCTCAACGGCTGGCTGATCGGCTATCTGACCATCCCCGCCTTCATCGTGACGCTGGGGGGCCTCTTGGTCTGGCGCAACGTCGGCTGGTATCTGACCAACGGCCAGACGATCGGCCCGCTGGACGAGACGTTCCAGCTGTTCGGCGGCACCAACGGCACGCTGGGCGAATTCTGGAGCTGGGTCATCGGCGCCGCGGCCGCACTGATCGCGATCTGGGCGCAATGGGCCGGGCGGCGGGCCAAGCAGAAGCACGAGTTTGCGGTCAAGCCGGTCTGGGCCGAGGCTACGATGTCGGTCATCGTTGCGGGCGCCATCCTGGGCTTCGTGGCCGTTCTGAACGCCTATCAGGTGCCGGCGGCCCGCCTGCGCCGCATGTTCGAGGCGCGGGGCGAGGTGATGCCCGAGGGCTATACCGAGGGCTTCGGCCTGCCGATCTCGGTCCTGCTGCTGGTCGTGGTGGCCATCGTGATGACGGTCATCGCGCGCAAGACGCGGCTGGGCCGCTACATCTTTGCCACCGGCGGCAACCCCGATGCGGCCGAACTGTCGGGGGTGAACACCCGGCTCCTGACGGTCAAGATCTTTGCCCTGATGGGGTTCCTTTGCGCGCTGTCGGCGGTGGTGGCGTCGTCGCGCCTGACGTTCCATTCGAACGACATCGGCACGCTGGACGAATTGCGCGTCATCGCCGCGGCCGTCATCGGGGGCACGGCGCTGGCCGGCGGTATCGGCACGATCCATGGTGCGATCCTTGGCGCGCTGATCATGCAGTCGCTGCAATCGGGCATGGCCATGGTCGGCGTGGATGCGCCGTTCCAGAACATCGTCGTGGGCATCGTGCTGGTGGCCGCGGTCCTGATCGACATCATCTACCGCAAGCGGACAGGAGCCGGCTGACATGACCACCCCCATCGACCGCAGCGGCACGCCCCTGGTCGAGATGCGCGACATCTCGATCGCCTTCGGTGGCGTCAAGGCCGTGGACCGCGTGAGCGTCGACCTCTATCCCGGCGAAGTTGTCGGACTTCTGGGCCACAACGGCGCAGGGAAGTCGACCCTGATCAAGTGCCTGTCCGGCGCCTACAAGCAGGACAGCGGCGACATCTTCATCAACGGCGAGAAGGCGGTCATCAACAACCCCCGCGACGCGCGCCGCTACAACGTCGAGACGATCTACCAGACCCTCGCGCTGGCCGACAACCTGGACGCCGCCTCGAACCTGTTCCTCGGCCGCGAACTGGTCACGCCGCTGGGCTTTGTCGACGAGGCGCGGATGGAGGCGGAAACCCGCAAGATCATGGGCCGCCTGAACCCCAACTTCCGCAAGTTCAACGCGCCGGTAAAGGCGCTGTCGGGCGGCCAGCGCCAGTCGGTCGCAATCGCCCGCGCAGTCTACTTCAATGCCCGCATCCTGATCATGGACGAACCCACCGCGGCCCTCGGCCCACAGGAAACCCGCATGGTTGCCGAACTGATCCAGGAACTGAAGCGCCAGGGCCTGGGTATCTTCCTGATCGAGCACGACATCCACAACGTGATGCAGCTCTGCGACCGGGCGAGCGTGATGAAGAACGGCCAGCTTGTCGGTACGGTGGACGTCAAGGATGTGACCGATGACGACATCCTGGGCATGATCATCCTGGGCAAGCAACCGGCGAAGGTGGCGTAGATGTATCTCGGACTCGATCTCGGCACCTCTGGCCTCAAGGGCGTGATCCTCGACGACGACCAGCGCATCGTGGCCGAGGCCACGGCGCCCCTCGCCGTCAGCCGCCCCCATTCGGGCTGGTCCGAACAGGCGCCCGCCGACTGGATCGCGGCGGCCGAGTCGGTGTTCGACGCGCTGGAGCACAAGGGCCTGCGCGATGTCACCGGCATCGGTCTGTCGGGCCAGCAGCACGGGGCCACGTTGCTCGATGCCGCCGACCAGGTGCTGCGGCCCTGCATCCTGTGGAACGACACCCGCGCCCATGTGGAAGCCGACGAGATGGACGCCGACCCGCGGTTCCGCGGCATCGTGCAGAACATCATCTTCCCGGGCTTTACCGCGCCGAAACTGCGCTGGGTGGAACGGCACGAACCCGAAACCTTCGCACGGGTCGCCAAGGTGCTGCTGCCCAAGGATTACCTGCGCCTGTGGCTGACGGGCGAGCATGTGTCCGAGATGTCGGATGCCTCCGGCAAGGGCTGGCTCGATATCGCCCTGCGCGACTGGTCGGACGAATTGCTGGCCGCCACCAACCTGTCGCGGGCCCACATGCCGCGGCTGGTCGAGGGGTCGCAGGTATCGGGGCAGTTGCGGGCCGAACTGGCGGCGCGCTGGGGCATGGGGCGGCCGGTGGTCGCGGGCGGGGGCGGCGACAACGCGGCCTCGGCCGTCGGCACCGGCGTGATCGGCACCGGACCCGCAATCATCTCGATCGGCACCTCGGGGGTCCTGTTCGCCGGCACCGACGGCTTCCGCCCGGCGCCGGAAACCGCGGTCCATGCCTTTTGCCATGCGCTGCCAGGGACGTACCACCAGATGGGGGTAATCCTGGCCGCGACGGACGCGCTGAACTGGTTCGCGCGCCTGGTGGGATCGGACGCCGCCACGCTGACGGGCGACCTCGGTCCGTTGCAGGCGCCGGGTCGAACATTGTTCATGCCCTATCTGGGCGGGGAACGGACGCCGGTCTGTTCGGCA
>CAYYOE010000306.1:0-2868 GCA_964473055.1 uncultured Rhodobacterales bacterium
GCCTGCCGCAGCCCGTCCAGCCGGGCAAGCCGCGCGAAGGCCGCCCATTCGCGCAAGGCCATCACGACCAGCGACAGCACGGCAGCGACGGTCAGCGCCAGCGCCAGCCAGCCCAGAATCGGCGCCCGCACCAGCAGGCCGGTGACGAAATCCCACAGCGCCAGCGACACGCCCAGCCCCACCAGCCCGGTCAGCGCGCCCCAGAACAGCCGCCCGATCGGCGACGGCCCCCGCGTCGCCACCGCCGTCGCCCCCTGCATCGCGCGGCCCCGGGGCAGGGGGGCCCCGGGAAGGCCCGCGTCGGGAACGGGGGCCGCCGCCGCGGGATCGTGCGGCGCGGTGTCGTCGAGGTCGATCAGGACGGGGCCCCGGGTCATCCGAACCTCCTTACAGCCGGTCGCCCAGCAGGAATTCCGCCGCCCGGTCGAGCCGGATATGCGGCGGCCCCTCGCCGGGCTTGAGCGTCAGGGGCGCGGGCGCAAAGGCCGCGGCGGCCAGCGCGCCCATCGGCCAGTCCGCCGCGCCCTCGCGCGCTGGCGACAGGATATGGGCGGGATCCTCGGGCAACTCGCCGGGATGGAAGGCCACGCTGCGGCCCCCCTCGATGAGCCGCCCCCGCACCACGTCCAGCGACCCGCCGCCCTGCGCCAGGCTCTCCTCGACCGTGGTGCGCAGGGACGCGATGGCCATGGCCCCGGTCCTGGCGCCCTTGAAGTCGGCGCGCGCCCGGGCGTCCCTGACCAGCGCCTCCATGATCGCGGCCAGCCGCGCGTGCTGGCGGTGGTGCAGGTGATCGGCCTTGGTGGCGGCGAACAGGATGCGTTCCACCCGGCGGCCCATCAGAAGCTCCGACAGCACGCCGTTCCGCCCCGGCCGGAACGCGGTCAGGATCCCCGCCATGGCGCGGCGCAGGTCCTCGACCGCGTCGGGCCCCGCGCCGATGGCGCCCAGCGCATCGACCAGCACCACCTGCCGGTCGATCCGGGCGAAGTGGTCGCGGAAGAAGGGGCGCACGACCTCGCGCTTGTAGGCCTCGTACCTTCGGGCGAACTCGCGCGCGAGGCTCCCGCGCGGGGTGTCGCCCCGGGTGTTGGCGGCGGGCAGGGGGGCAAAGGTCAGGACAGGCGACCCCGCCAGATCGCCCGGCAGCAGGAACCGCCCCGGCGTGCAGTCCGACAGACCCGCGGCGCGGGCGGCGGCCAGATACCCTGTCCAGGCGGCGGCAAGCCTCTGTGCCGCCGGTTCGTCCAGCCGCGCCGCGGGGTCGCTGGCGGCAAGCGCCGCAAGGAACTCCGCGGCCTCGGCCCGCCCCTCGGCGCGGGTCAGCGCGGTCCGCGACCAGTCGGCATAGGACAGGTCCATGAGGGACAGGTCCAGCAGCCACTCGCCGGGATAATCCACGATATCGAGGTGCAGCGTCCTGGGCCCCGACAGGCCCGACAGCAGCCCCGTGGGCCGCACCTTCAGGGACAGGCGCAACTCGCTGATCGTCCGCGTGCCTTCGGGCCAGCGGGGTTCGCGCGCGGTCAACGCGGCCAGATGCGCCTCGTAGTCGAACCGGGGCACCGTGTCGTCGGGCTGGGGCTGCAGCCAGGCCGCGGTGATGCGCCCCTGTGCCGCCGCCGCCAGCCCCGGCATCCGCCCCCGGTCGATCAGGTTCGCCACCAGCGCGGTGATGAACACGGTCTTGCCCGCGCGCGACAGCCCGGTCACGCCCAGCCGGACCACGGGCTCGAAGAACGCCTCGGACACGGTCGCGGCCGCACCCTCGATCCCGCGGGCCAAACCGTCTGCAATCGACCCCAGAACCAAACCTGCGCCCGCCTTCCCAGTGACACCCCTAGATAGGCCGCCCCCGCGCCCTGCGCAAACCTTGCTCCTTCGAGATGGTCCAAATATCCCGGGGGTGCGGGGGCAGCGCCCCCGTGCGCCGTTGCCCGACCACACCGCACCACAGGCCCCATGCCCCGCTATGCCTTCCTGATCGAGTACCACGGCGGCCCCTTCGCGGGCTGGCAACGGCAGTCCGGCCAGTCGACGGTGCAGGCCGCGCTGGAGGCGGCGCTGGCGGCGATCGACCCGTCGGGCCCCACGGTCGCCGCCGCCGGGCGCACCGATGCAGGGGTCCACGCCACGGGCCAGGTGGCCCATGCCGACCTGACCCGCGACTGGGATCCGTTCCGCCTGCGCGGCGCGATCAACGCGCACCTGCGCCCGCATCCCGTGGCGGTGCTGGCCGCCGCCCCGGCCGCGCCGGACTGGCATGCGCGCTTCAGCGCGACGGAACGGCGCTACCTGTTCCGCCTCTTGTGCCGCCGCGCGCCCGCGGCGCTGGATGCGGGTCTTGTCTGGCAGGTGCCGCATCCGCTGGACGTGGAGGCCATGCGCGCGGGGGCGGCGCATCTGATGGGACGGCACGACTTTACCACCTTCCGCGCCGCCGAGTGCCAGGCCGACAGCCCGGTGCGCACGCTCGATGGGATCGGCCTGACCGAACACCCCGTGCCCGGCGGCCTGGAACTGCGCCTGACCTTCCGCGCGCGCAGTTTCCTGCACCATCAGGTGCGGTCGATCATGGGCACGCTGGAACGGGTGGGGGCCGGGGCCTGGGCGCCCGGCGATGTGGCGCGCGCCCTGGCCGCGCGCGACCGGGCCGCCTGCGGGCCGGTCAGCCCGCCGCAGGGGCTGTATCTGACCGGCGTGGGATACCCCAATGATCCGTTCGCCGGTGCGTGGGAAGATCCGCGGACAGGCAAAAGGTGAAGGCAGCCCTGACAACTCCCTTCAAATTCCGCGCGACTGTCACGGTTGCGCCCGATTTCGCGGGCAAACCGAGGCGCAACGGTAAGGAGGCGTAACGATGGACCT
>CAYYOE010000306.1:2968-4043 GCA_964473055.1 uncultured Rhodobacterales bacterium
CCCGCGGCGTTCGACATGTAGTAGAACCCCACATCCATCGTCACCCGGTCCGCCGTGGTGAAGGCGAGGATGAGGTAGGAGTGCAGGGCCGAGTTCAGCGCGAACACGACGCCGAAGGCCATCAGCCCGCCGATCACCGTCCAGACCTGCCAGCCCGCGCCGGCGCCCGTCCAGGCCACCACCGCCAGCCCGGCGGGGATCAGCGTCAGGATCAGGACCCAGCGCGCGGCCAGCGCGCGGATCTCGGGCAGGGGCCGGGTCGCGGCGCGCAGAATGTTGGGAGCAAGGGCCTGCACGATGCCGTAGCCAATGATCCAGACGGCCATGAAGGTGCCGATCTGGAAGAACGCCGCGCGGTTGCCCGTGGGCGTGCCATCCGACCAGACGCCGTAGAAGAACAGCGGGATGCCCACGACGAACCACACGTCGCGCGCGCCGAACAGGAACATCCGCGCCGCCGACAACAGGTTCACGTCGCGCGACTTCGACCAGACCTCGCGGAAGCTGGCGTCCTTCTTGCCCGCAGGCAGGCCCGGCGGCAGGAACAGGGCGACGGCCAGCAGGATCGCGGCCAGCACCCCGGCCATCGCCAGAACCGCGGGCACGAATCCCACCAGCCCCAGCAGCACCGTGCCCAGCAGGAACCCGATCCCCTTGACCGCGTTCTTCGACCCGGTCAGGGCCGCGACCCAGCGGAACAGCGTGCCTTCGGTTTCCGGCGCCAGCACCTTGACCGCGGATTTCGACGACATCTTGGCCAAGTCCTTGGCCACCCCCGACAGGCCCTGCACCGCCATGACGAAGATGACGGACGCGGTCACGCCCCAGGCCGGATCGAGGAACGCCAGGGCCCCCAGCGCCGCGATCTGCAGGGCCAGTCCGGAATAGAGCGTGGACGCCAGCCCGAACCGCGCGGCCAGCCATCCCGCCGACAGGTTGGTGCCGATCCCGGCCAGTTCGTAGAGCAGGAACAGGTAAGCCAGCTGGATCGGCGAGAAGCCCAGCGTGTTGAAGTGCAAGAGCACCAGCATCCGCAGCGCGCCGTCGGTCAGCATGAAGGCCCAGTAGGCCGCCG
>CAYYOE010000307.1:0-4032 GCA_964473055.1 uncultured Rhodobacterales bacterium
CAAGGAACGCCCCCGTGCCACCCCCCACATCCATCAGGCACCTGACACCCTTCAGGGACACGGTGGCCAGGGTGTCGGCGGCCACCAGCGCCTGGCTGTCGGCCATCAGCGCGGAATAGCGCGCGGCGCGGTCGGGATCTTCCGCCGCGCCTGCGCCAAAGACATAGGGCCAGAAACGGGCGAGCTCGGTGTCGGTTTCGCCCCGGAAGAAGGCCGCTGGATCGGCGAGATCACGGTAGAGCACAGCGTGGTGGCGGATCATCTGCGGCAATCCCGGCACGCCGGCCAGCGCCGCGCCCCGCACCGTGGCGTGCCAGCGGCCCTTGCGGGCGCGGATCAGCCCCAGCGCGGCGGCGGCGCGCAACAGCACCTGCATCCGGTCGGGCGGAGCCCCGGCAAGGCGGGCAAGCGCATCGGTCGTGCGGGGGCTGTCGACAATGGCGGACAGCGTGCCGAATTCCACCAGGGCGGCCAGCGCCTGACTGTGGACGAAGCCCGCGACCAGATCCATCATCGCGTCGCCTTCGCGGCGAACCAGACCCTTTGTCAGCGGAAATCGGGCAGCCCAGGACTGGAATCCGGGGCTGGAGGCCAGCCGGGCAAGCGAGGGCAGACGCCAGCGGGATCCGGGCAGCGCAGGCGCGGTGTCACTCACCCGGCTGCACCAGGCGCGCGGGCCCGGGCACCATGCGGTCAGCGTAGGCGCGCACGGTGGCGGCCAGCCGCGCCTCGCCCGGACAGGCGGGGATCGACGAGATTGCGGCTGCCAGCGTGTCCTTCAGGACCCGGACAGCGCCGTCCAGTCCGTATTCGACAACCGCCGAGGGGCGGCCGTGCATGGCATCCTGTCCGGCGGGCTTGCCCAGGGTCTCGGGGGTTTCCAGCGCATCCTTCAGGTCATCGGCCACCTGGAAGGCGGCGCCGATCCGTGCGCCGAGGTCTTCCCACGGCTCCGGGTCCTGCCCGGCGGCGATGGCGCCCATCTGCGTGGCGGCCACGAAAAGGGCGGCGGTCTTGGCGCGATGATATGCGGCCAGGTCCACCGTGGCTTCGCTTTCCCAGCCCTGCCCGGCGCAGATACCGCCCGGCATGCCGGTGCGTTGGCCGAGATGACGGACCAGGGACAATGCGCGGGCGGGGGCCTCGTCACCGGCGCGGGCCAGCACCTCGAAGGCCATGACGATCAGGCTGTCGCCGGCCAGCACGGCCAGCGGTTCGGAATAGGCACGGTGGACCGATGGCTTGCCGCGACGGATGTCGGCGTCATCGAAGCAGGGCAGGTCATCGTGGACAAGGCTGGCGCAGTGGATCAGTTCCAGCGCCGCTGCTGCGGCGTCGGTCAGCCGGGGCCGGTCGTCGCCGCAGGCCAGCGCCACCGACATCAGGATCGTGGGACGGATGCGCGCGCCGCCGGGATTGACCGCATGATCCAGAGCCGCAGCCAGCCGGCCGGGGGCGGGCTGACCCATGCCGATGGACAGGGCGTCGGCCAGGGCTGCCTCGATCCGGTCCGAGATCGGTCGCATGGCGCATCCTTTCGATGGTGTAAGCTCGAACTTACATGCTATGTGTAAATCAGAGTGGACACATTCGGCGCACGAGTCAAGAATCCCCGCATGACTGGCACGACGGACAAGGTGGTGGTGATCGGCGCCGGAATGGGCGGGCTGGCGGCTGCGATGCGGCTGGCCCATGCGGGGCTGGACGTGACCATCGTCGAGGCACAGGCGGCGCCAGGCGGCAAGATGCGCACGGTGGCGACTGCGGCGGGGCCTGCCGATGCGGGGCCCACGGTGCTGACCCTGCGCCCCTTGCTGGAACAGGTCTTCGCGGACGCAGGCGCCCGGCTGGCGGACCATGTCACGCTGGTGCCCGAATCCGTGCTGGCCCGGCACTTCTGGCCTGACGGGTCGCGGATGGACCTGATGGCAGACCCCGAAGCCAGCGGCGCGGCGGTGCGCGCCTTTGCAGGGCCCGTTGCCGAGGCCGAGTTCCGGCGCTTCAACGCCGAGGCCGCGCGCCTGTTCGCGGCCTTCGACGCGCCGGTGATGCAGGCCCCGCGCCCAAACCTTGCCGGACTGACGGCACAGGTTCTGGGCGATCCCGGCCTGATCCCCTCGCTTGGCCCCCTGCGGACGCTGGCCAGGCACCTGTCGCACCGATTTTCCGACCCGCGCCTGCGGCAGCTGTTCGGCCGCTACGCCACCTATGTGGGCGGCTCTCCTCTGGCTTCGCCTGCGGTGCTGGGCCTGATCTGGGCGGCCGAGGCGCAAGGCGTCTGGGCCGTGGCGGGCGGAATGCACCGGCTGGCGCAGGCGATGGCGTCTGTGGCCGAGGCACGGGGCGCGCGGTTCCGCTTCTGCAGCCAGGTGGCGCGGATCGAGGTGCAACAGGGTCGTGTCTCGGCGGTCCATCTGGCGGATGGCACCCGCCTGCCCGCCGCGCAGGTCGTGTTCAATGGCGACCCGGCGGCACTGGTGGCGGGGCATCTTGGACCGGGCGCCGCACGGGCGGTGCCCCAAGCCGCCGCGCATCCGCGTAGCCTGTCTGCCTGGGTCTGGGCCTTTGCGGCGCGCCCGGCGGGCCCGGACCTTGCCCATCACAACGTCTTTTTCGGCGCCGATCCCGCGACCGAGTTCCGCCCTATCGCCCGCGGTGCCATGCCCGAGGATCCCACGCTCTACATCTGCGCACAGGACCGCGGGGCCGGCATTCGCCCCGAGGGCCCCGAGCGATTCGAGATCATCATGAACGCACCGCCGATGGTGGCGCCCCTGGCAGACGAGGCCGAGACATGTCGCACCCGGACGTTCCGCACCCTGTCAGGCTTCGGCCTGACCTTCGATCCGACACCGGGCGAGGCCGCGCTGACAGGGCCGGCGGGGTTTCACCGGTTGTTTCCCGCATCGCAAGGTTCCCTCTACGGGCGGAGCCCGCATGGGCTGTTGGCGACGTTCCGTCGGGCGACGGCCCGATCGGCGGTTCCGGGCCTGTATCTGGCAGGGGGCGGGGTGCATCCGGGGGCGGGAGTGGCCATGGCGGCGACCTCCGGCCGGCACGCGGCCGCGGCGATCTTGACGGACCTTGCTTCGCGCTCGACGTCCCCGCGGACGGCTACGCCTGGTGGTACATCGACGCGATCAGCGACGACGGCACCCGCGCGCTGTCCGTCATCGCCTTCATAGGGTCCGTCTTTTCGCCCTGGTACCGATGGTCGGGCCGGAAGAGACCCGAAAACCATGTCTGCATCAATGTTGCCACCTATGGTCCGGGCGGGCGCTTTGCGATGACCGACCGCGGCGTGTCGGCGCTGCGCCAGTCCGCCACGACGTTCGAGGTGGGGCCGTCGCGACTGGCCTGGTCGCACGGACGGCTGGCCATCGACGTGGACGAGATGGGCGGCCTGCCCTTTCCGGGCCGCATCCGCGGGCGCATCGTTCTGACGCCCACAGGCGTCACCGACGTGGAACTGCCGTTGACGCCGGACGGCACCCATGTCTGGCGTCCCTTTGCGCCGACGGCTTCGGTCAGCGTCGATCTTGGACCGGGCTGGCAATGGACCGGGCACGGGTATTTCGACGCGAACTTCGGCACCCGCGCGCTGGAAGCCGATTTCGATTTCTGGACCTGGGGCCGGTATCCGCTGAAGCGTGGCGCCGTGGTGTTCTACGACGCCGACCGGCGCGATGGCACGCACCTGTCGCAGGGTTTCGCCTTCTCACCGGATGGCCGGGCAACGGTGTTCAACGCCCTGCCCCGCACCCCGTTGGCGCCGACATTGTGGCGCCTCCGCCGCGAGACGCGGGCCGACCCGGGGCATGACCCGGTTCAGGTCATGCCGATGCTGGATGCGCCATTCTACAGCCGGTCGGTTGTGCGCACGCGCATCGAAGGCGTCGAGTCCGAGGGCGTACACGAAGCGCTGGACCTTCGGCGGTTCCGATGGCCGGCCCTGATGCCGATGCTGGCCGTTCGGGTGCCGCGGCGGGCGAAATGGCGGTTCCCGCCGGAATAGGGCCTGACTTCTTCAGC
>CAYYOE010000308.1:0-4024 GCA_964473055.1 uncultured Rhodobacterales bacterium
ATCGTGAACGTGCCGAAACGCGGCATGGGCGACAAGGCGCTGGCCACCGTGCAGCGGCTTTCGCGGGCAAACGGCATCGGCCTGCTGGACGCGACCCGTCTGGCCGCCCGCACCGGCGAATTGTCGGGAAAGGCCAAGGGCGAGATGCTGGCGCTGGTCGATGCCTTCGACCGCTGGCACGCGCTGACCCGCACGGATGGCCAGAGCCACATCGAACTGGCCGAGATGATGCTGGAGGAATCGGGCTACACCGCGATGTGGCAAAATGACAAGACGCCCGAGGCGCCGGGACGGCTGGAGAACCTCAAGGAACTGGTCAAGGCACTGGAGGGGTTCGAGAACCTTCAGGGGTTCCTCGAACATGTCGCGCTGATCATGGACAACGGGCAGGACGATGGCGGCGCCAAGGTGTCGATCATGACGCTGCACGCTGCCAAGGGGCTGGAATTTCCCGCCGTCTTCCTGCCGGGCTGGGAAGACGGGCTGTTCCCCAGCCAGCGGTCGATGGAAGACCCTGACAGGAAAGGCGAGGAGGAGGAACGCCGCCTCGCCTATGTCGGCATCACCCGGGCCGAGGAACTTTGCACCATCTCCTTCGCTTCGAACCGCCGGGTCTATGGCCAGTGGCAAAGCCAGCTGCCCTCGCGCTTCATCGACGAACTGCCCGCCGATCACGTCGAGGTGCTGACGCCGCCCGGCCTCTACGGCGGCGGCTATGGCGCAGCCGCCCCTCAGGTGGCCAGCTTCGAAGACCGCGTGGCCCGCGCCGATGTCTACAACTCGCCCGGCTGGAAGCGGATGCAGCAGCGCGCAGGCACCCGAGGTATGGCCTCGCCATCCGAGGCGCGGCACATCGTCATCGACGCCAGCGCCGTGCCGGCGCACGGGCCGGGCGACCGGGTGTTCCATGTCAAGTTCGGCTACGGCACCGTCACGGGGGTGGAAGGCGACAAGCTCGACATCTCCTTCGACAAGGCGGGCGACAAGAAGGTGGTGGCGCGCTTCGTGATGTCCGCCGCCGAAGCAGGGCTGGACGACGATCAGGTGCCGTTCTGACGGCGTTCGCAGTCCGTTAACTGCGATCGGGCACAGTGGCCGGGGAAAGGAGACCCAGCCATGCCACTTGCCGACCCCGCCGACCTGCGCGCTGACTTCCCCGAAACGCGTCCCTTCACCGGAATCGACCCGGCCGCGCCGGTGGCCCTGGCCGACGGGCACATCCGTCGCGCGGGCGATCTGCGGGTGGGCGACAGGCTCGCGCTGGCCTGCGGCGGCGATGCGCCCCTGATCGCGGTGCTGCGCGCCGGTCTGCCCCAGATGGGCGAATTCGCGGCCGTGACCATGCGGGCCATGCCCGGGATGCCTGCCCTGACGGTGCCCGCGCGCCAACGGTTCCTGATCGCATCGCCCTTCGCGGAACTCTGGTTCGGCGAGGTGGAGGTGCTTGTGCCCGCGCTTGCCTTCGTGCGGGTCGGCGACGGGGCTGTCACCCCGGCGGGCGAGGCCGGCTTCGTGCAGCCGGTGCTCGATAGGCCGGGCCTGATCCTTGCGGGCGGGCGCGCCACCGAATCGGCCGTGCCGCCCAAGGGCCAGCGGGGCCACGGCGCCGCGCCGCGCCGGGTGCTGTCGATGGAAGAGGCGGTGATGCTGTTGCGCCTGATCCGCGCCGCCGACCGGCGCGAACGGGCAGCGGGCTGACCGGACTGCGATGCCGCGTCTCCCCGAAAGCTCCCTCGCGCTCCGTTCCCGCCAACCGCGCGCCGGTTGCCGACGGTTCCCGAACGCGTGTCGCCCCAGCTTGCACCGCGGATGATGTGCCATGACGCGCACGATCGACGTCGCGGATGCAAACTTCTCGTATGCAATCGGAGCCGACGTCGGGGCCGTAACCGGTCAAAGCCAATTTTCGGAAGGCTTCGGCACGGCCGACCGGATCACCGGACTGACGATCACCTCGCGGGCCGGGGATACCAACCCGTATCGCTTCGATCCCGGTGAAATCTACGACCTGTCGATGACCTTCGACGGCATGGCCCATTTCGTGGCCATGACAGTGATGCGTTCGGATATCCGCGCCGACGGCGTGAGCGTGATCGTGCTCCGCGGAACGGATCCCTACGGCAGCACGTTCGAAATCATCTTTACCCCGGGAACCGATGTCGACGCCTGGTACGAAGGCATTCGGGCCAGCGGAAGCAATGCCCTGTTTCACCGCAACGATCAGGATCCCGCCTCAACGGTCACCGCACCGTGTTTCGCGGCGGACACCTTGGTCGAGACCCCGGGGGGACCATGCCCGGCCGGCAGCTTCTCGGCAGATGACCGCGTGCTGTCGCTCGACGGGTGGGACGTGCCACTGCGGGCGGTGGAACGGTTCCGGGTTCACGGAACTGGCCCCGGGATGGCGGTGTCGATCCCGCCCGGCGTGCTGGGGGCGACCTGCGAGGTCCGTCTGTCACGGCAGCACCGCGTCCTTGTCCGGTCGCCGCTGGCCGAACTCTGGTTCGCCACGCCCGAAGTTCTGGTGCCCGCGGTTGCCCTGGTCGATGCGGGCCTTGCCCGGGCCGACCCGCGCCCGGTCGAGGACTATGTGCACCTGCTGTGCGACCGCCACGAGATCCTGTTCGCGGGCGGGTTGCCGGTGGAAAGCCTGTTCCTGGGGGCCATGACCCGCGACATGCTGGGGGCAGCCGCCTTTGCCGCAACCGAAATCGTGCATCGCCAGACCGCCCGTCCCACCCTTTCCCGTGGCGAGGCGGCGGCCCTGCTGGCCCGGATGCACGGCCGCGCCCTCATCTGCAGGCGCAACGCCGCCTGACCCCTCACACCACGAACGGCACCACCGACGCGATCAGCCCGGCCGCGCAGGTCAGGTTGAAGGCGCGCAACCGCGCAGGGCCTTGCAGCCAGCGCCGCACCCGCACGCCCGCCGCAGCCCACAGGCCCACGGACGGCAGATTGACCGCCCCGAAGATCGCGGCAACAGCCAGCACGGCCAAGATACTGCGATCCGGCGCGTAAAGCCCGATCGCCGTCAGCGCCATGGCCCAGGCCTTGGGATTCACCCACTGGAACGCCGCCGCCTGCAGAAAGGTCAGCGGACGCCCGGAGGCAGACCCGCCTTCAGGCGCCGCAGCATTGGCCACCTTCCAGGCCAGCCACAGCAGATAGCCAAGGCAGGCGACCGTCAGCGCCGGTTCCAGCCAGGGCAGCCGGTCGAAGGCCGCCATCACGCCCAGCCCCACCGCCGCCGTCATGGCCACGAACCCCAGCGCCACGCCCAGCATGTGGGGTATCGTGCGGCGCAGCCCGAAGTTGGCGCCGGACGCCATCAACATCAGGTTGTTCGGCCCCGGCGTGACCGAGGTGATCAGGGCAAAACCCATCAGGGCAAGGGCGGCATCGAGTGTCATGGCGCCGACACTCGCCGGATTCTCGCGCAACAGGGTTGCAAAGATCGCGCGATGACCCTCAATCCTGCAATTCATGAACACCCAGGACGCCATCGACGACCGGATATTGCACGAGCTGGTGCGTGACGGGCGGATCAGCAACCTGGCGCTGGCCGAACGCGTGGGCCTGTCGCCATCCGCCTGTCTGCGGCGGGTGCAGGCGCTGGAACGCAGCGGCGCCATCCGTGGCTACCGCGCGGTGCTCGACCCGGCCGCGCGGGGCATCGGCTTTGCCGCGTTTCTGGCCGTGGGACTGAAAGAGCATTCCAAGTCCGCGCAGGAAGCGTTCGAACGCGCCATGGCGCGGGCGCCCGAGGTTCGCGAATGCCACAACGTCACGGGTGCGGTGGAATACCTGTTGCGCGTCGAGACGGCGGACCTGGCCGCCTACAAGCGCCTGCATACGGAAGTGATCGGCGCCCTGCCGCAGGTCGCCAGCCTGACCACCTATGTGATCATGGGCAGCCCCAAGGACGAGCGCGCCTGAAAAAAAGCGGCGATGTCAGGGAGGTGACACCGCCGCCAAAGGGTCACGGGAACCCCCGGGAGGAGGTGGGGGCCCCGCTTCGACA
>CAYYOE010000309.1:0-4024 GCA_964473055.1 uncultured Rhodobacterales bacterium
CCGGAAAGCCCGCGATCACGATCAGCATCGCGTTGCGGAAGACATGGCCGTAGAGCACGCGGCTCTCCTTCAGGCCCTTGGCGCGCGCGGTCATCACGTATTGCTTCTTGATCTCGTCGAGAAAGGAATTCTTGGTCAGAAGCGTCAGCGTGGCGAAGGCCGAGATGGTCGAGGCCAGCACCGGCAGCGTGATGTGCCAGAAGTAGTCGCCGATCTGCCGGATCAGGCTCATGTTCTCCCACCCGTCCGAGGTCAGGCCGCGCAGCGGGAAGATCTGGAAATACCGCCCACCCGCAAAGACCACCAGCAGCAAGATGGCGAAGAGGAACCCGGGGATGGCATAGGCCACGATGATGATGCCGGAGGTCCAGGTGTCGAAGGGCGACCCGTCGCGCGTGGCCTTGGCGATGCCGAGCGGGATGGAGACCAGATAGGCGATCAGCGTCGACCACAGCCCCAGCGAGATCGAGACCGGCAGCTTTTCGATCACCAGGTCGATCACGGAAATCGACCGGAAATAGCTCTCGCCGAAGTCGAAGCGGGCGTAATCCCACATCATCAGGAAAAAGCGCTCGATGCCCGGAATGTCCTCGGCCACGCAGTCCTCGGCGCGCAGGCTGGGGGTGCCGGTGAACCCTTCGGCGCAGACGATGCGGGCGAAGTTGAACTGGATGCGCAATTCGTCGAGGAATTGCGGCGGCAGCCCGCGCGCGCCCTCGTAGCCGCGGCTGTCCAGCTCCGCGCCGCCACCCGCCTCCGACCCGCCGCCCGAGATGCCGGCGAAGACATCGCCCTCGCCCTCGAGCTGCGCGATGACCTGTTCGATGGGGCCGCCGGGCACGAACTGCGTGAGGGTGAAGTTGATGACCATGATCCCCAGAAGCGTGGGGATCATGAGCAGGACACGTCTGAGGATATAGGCGCCCATATGCGGTTACAGCACGCCCCGGTCGCGCAGCGCCTGTTCGGCCTCGGGATCGACCCACCAGAAATCGAGGAAGCCGGTGCCATAGGGCGGCAGCGTCTCGGGGTAGCGGTAGTGGTTGTAATAGGCGATCCAGCTGTCGCTGTTGTTCCACTGCGGCACCCGGATGCGGAGCGCGCGCAGCACACGGTCGAGCGCGCGCACCGCCACCTCCATCTCCTCGCGGGTTTCGGCGCGGATCACGACCTCCAGCAGTTGGTCGACACCGGGATCGGCAAGGCCCGCCACGTTGAACAGCGACTCGTCCGCCCCGATGGAGCCGAAGGTCTGGCGCAGGCCCGTGCCGGGTTCGTATCCGGTCTGGAAAAAGTCGGTCACGATGTCGAAATCGGCGTCGCGCTGGCGCTGGCTGCTCTGGGCGCCGTCGACCCGGTTCATCCGCGCGTCGATGCCGATGGCGCGCAGGTTCTCCACGTAGGGGTTGATGATCCGGTCGAAGAGCGGCCCGTCATTGAGGAATTCCACCTCCAGCCGCTGACCCGCCGCGTTGCGCAGCATGCCGTCGGGCCCGGGGGTCCAGCCCGCCTCCTCCAGTAGGGCGGTGGCGCGGCGCACCTGCGCCCGGTCCAGCGCGCGGTCGGGGTTCGACGGCGGCGTGGCGAAGGGCGGTTCGGTGAAGACCTCGTCGGGGATCTGCCCGCGCAGCGGCTCGAGGATGGCCAGTTCCTCGGGCGTGGGCAGGCCGCTGGCCTCCAGATGGGTGTTCTCCCAGAAGCTGTCGATCGGCGAATAGAGGCCGAAGAACAGCGTCTGGTTGGTCCATTCGAAGTTGAACATCAGCGCGATCGCCTCGCGCACGCGGGGGTCCTGGAACTTTTCGCGGCGCAGGTTGAAGACGAAGGACTGCCCGGGCGAGATCAGGCCCTGCGCGATCGTCTCGCGGATGACGGTGCCATCCTGAAGGCGCGGGAAATTGTAGCTGTTGGCCCAGTTCTGCGAGGAGTTCTCCTGCCGGAACAGGTAGTTCCCGGCGGTGAACCCTTCGAAGGCGGCGATCGAGTCGGCGTAGTATTCGATCCGGATGCTGTCGAAGTTGTGCCGTCCGACATTGATCGGCAGGTCGCGACCCCAGTAGTCCGGGTTGCGCACGAAGACCGTCGCCCGGCCCGGATCGATCCGGCCGACCACATAGGGGGCGGAGCCGACCAGCGGCGTGAGGCGGCTTTCGGCGAAATCGAGGCCCGAGGCGATGTGGCTCGCCTCGCTGAACACCGGCAGGCTGCCCGCCGCCTCGATCCGGCCGCGCAGCTGGCTGTCGGGGTTGAAGTCGAAGCGGATCGTGCGGTCGTCGATCACCTCGGCGCCCGCGATGGTCAGCGGAATGTTGGCGCGGAAACTGGGCAGCCCCTCGTCGCGCAGGATCTCGTAGGAGAACAGCACGTCCTGCGCGGTCATCGGCGTCCCGTCCGAGAACATCACGCCCTCGCGCAGGGTGAAGATGACGTAGGACCGATCCTCCGGAAAGGCGATGGTCTCGCACAGCAGGCAGTAGCTTTCACCGATGGTGTCGAGCGTCCCCTCCAGCATCGATTCGAAGAAGATGCTGGCAAGGACGGCCGAATTGCCCTGGTTGGTATAGGGGTGCAGGCTGTCGAAGGTGCCGCCTGCGCTCGACCAGCTGAACGACATCTCGCCGCCCCTGGGCGCGTCGGGGTTCACATAGGCCAGATGCTCGAAATCGGCGGCATAGGTCAGGTCGTCGATGCCGAAGGTGGAGACCGCGTGCGTCACGATCAGCTCGTCCTGCGCGCGGGCGGGCAACGCGGCCAGCGCCAGCATCAGGGCGGCCCCCGCCAGCGGCAGGGCAGCGGGCGCAATGCGGGCGGGGTAGGTCGGGGCGATCACTTGGGCGACGGCAAGGCGTTCGGGCATGCGGGTCTCCGGTCTGGACCTTTTTCGGGCGATGACACCCATAATCTGTGTCGCGCAACGTTAGAGACCACCCCTGCCCCGGTTCAAGTTGAGATTGCGTGATCCAACAAAGCCGTGATGGGGGTGCGGGCCAAGAAAAAGGCCGCCCCGCGGGGCGGCCCTGTCACGGTGCCGGGTGGCGCGCCTACTGGAACGTTGCCAGATAGGCGATCAGGTTCGCCCGATCCTCGACCTCGCGCATGCCGTTGTAGGCCATGGCGGTCCCGGGGGCGTAGGTGCGCGGGTTCTCGAGGAAGGCCGAAAGGTTCTCGGGCGACCATTCGCCGTCCTGGCCCAGCAGCGCGTCGGAATAGTTGAACCCTTCGGCCGCATGCTTGGGCCGGTTCACGATGCCGTGCAGGTAGGGGCCGACGCGGTTCTGGCCGGGTTCCAGCACGTGGCAGGCGGAACACTGGCGCCACAGACGCTCGCCCGCCGCGGCATCGGCGGTGGCGTAGACATCGGCGAAGGCGACCTCGACCACCTCTTCGGCATCTTCGGGGGCGGCCTCTTCCTCCTCGATGAGGATGGCGTAGCCGCGGACGTGATCGTCGCCGTGGCGGTTGATGTTGTAGAGCCCGTCGGCGGCCCATCCGGTCAGCAGGAGAACAAGCATCGCGCCACAGACGGATGCGAACGCCTTTGTGATGGTCATCGTGTCGAACATGGTCTTCCCACTCGGTGTCGCGGTTTCGGGGGTATGTATGGGGTTTCGCCCCTGCATGGCAAGGTATAGAGAGCGCGACGAAACGACCACATCCCACGGTAGACCCATGACCAGCCGCATCGCCTTTCAGGGGGAACCCGGCGCCTATTCGCATCAGGCCATCCACGACGCCCGACCGGGCGCCGAGGCGCTGCCTTGCGCCACCTTCGAGGATGCCATCGAGGCAGTGCAGACCGGCGCGGCGGATCAGGCCATGCTGCCGGTCGAGAACACCACCTACGGCCGGGTCGCCGACATCCACCGCCTGCTGCCCGCATCAGACCTGCATATCGTGGACGAGGTCTTCGTGCGGGTGCACATCAACCTGCTGGCCGTGCCCGGTGCGCAGATCGCGGACATCCGCGAGGCGCACAGCCACCTCGTGCTGCTGCCGCAATGCGCGGGCTTCTTGCGTCAACACA
>CAYYOE010000310.1:0-4008 GCA_964473055.1 uncultured Rhodobacterales bacterium
TGCTCGACGGCGGCGAGCAGGACGACAAGCTGATCGGCGTGCTGACGGCGGACTCTCCCTTTGCGCATATCGAGAGCATGGCACAGCTTGACGCCGAGTTTCCCGGGGTGAGCCAGATCGTCGACATCTGGTTCGCGAACTACAAAGGGCCGGACGGCGGCATGGAAGGCCTGGGCTTCGAGGAGGCCGATGTGGCACGGACGGTGCTGGAAGCCGCGGCGTCGCATTTCGAGGCAGCCCGCTGAGTTGACCGGCGGCCTGCCCGCGAAACCCGAACCCGGCCATGCATTGGCCGGGCATCTCGGAATTGCCTGCAGCTCTGGCTTATCTGCATCGGTTCGCGCGGATTTCAGATACGGTCGGGCTTCGGCCCACCCGGCGATTGCAATGGCCGGTTAATCGCGGGAGGCAAGCCATTCCAGGATGGTGCGTCCCCCATTCAGGGAGGTTGACGGTCTACACTGGAGAGCGCTTGGCGCGATCTCTGGGTTGATGTGGCCTACGCGAAGGTCCGCGAGGGCGGACGCGCCGTGGGCAGTTTGGTGATGATCGCTGTCGTGGTTAATGAGGCCGGAAAGTGCGAGTTTCGGCGACGAAGGAGATGCTGGCCCGAACTGTCGGCGGCCGGTTTGCTTGCCACGGCCCGCTCCTCGCAGACCTACCTTTGGAGGATCAGCGCGCGCCCAGAAGCTCCGGCACCGCAAGCAGGATCATCTCGTTGTCCGCGGCTCGGTCCAGCCGCCGGCCAGACGAGAACGGCAGATTGTTGTCCATGCCCACGACGATGTGCGCCTCGTCGACCATCTTGACGCTTTCAATGGTGAAGAAGGGGAAGGTGAAGCGCCCCGTGAGATCGCGCGCGGCGTCCGTCTCGAGCCGCGCGAGCCCGTCGGGATCGGCGATATCCATCAGGTCGATGTGGCCGATGCGGCGAGCGAAGCCTTCGGCGTCGATGTCGGCGGTGTCGATAAGCACCACGCGCTTCAGCTCCGCCGGATTGGGGAAGCAGTCCGGCTGCGGATCACTCGCGCAGGCGAGCGACGGGTCGCCCTCGCCGTTGTCGCGCTCGATCACCAGGGCCCGGGTCTCGTCGATGAAGTTGAAGTCGCCGATGGCGGTGGCGGCCGGATCGAGGCGGAGGCGGAACTCCGCCCCGGTCCAGTCCGCCGCCGCGGGATCGAAGGCGAGCACGCGCAGGAACTGGCCTTCGGGTGTGGCGTCAGGCCCCAGCAGGGGCCGCTCCAGCATGGCCCACAGAAGCCCGGTTCCGGGCTGCAGAGCCATCCCCTCGAACCCAGCCGAGCGCGGCACGGTCCAGTCGGTGCCGGCTGCCGCCGGCACCCGCAGCGCCGGGTGGTCGGGGCTGCGCAGCTCCTGCCCGCCCGCCCGCGCCGGGAAGACGCCCTTGACGATGCCGTCCAGCGTGGCGCGGATCAGGAAGGGACCGAACTCGTCGCCGATCCAGACCGCGTCGCCGACCACCTGGATGCTCTCGGGGTCGAAATCGGCGCCGGTCAGATACCGACCGTCGGTGCCCTCATAGGCGATGCGAAAGGGTACCACATGGTCTGGGTCGCGCAGGAACACGGTCTCGACGATCTCCACCGCGCCGCTCTCCCAGTCGGGACGTATGTGGCTGAAGAAGAGCATCGCGTCGGGGCTGTTCAGTTTCGAGCCGAAGCCGTTGTCGATCAGCACGACGATGCTGCCGTCCGCCGCCGGGGCCATCGCATAGCCCGATACCCCCTGCCAGGGCTGGCCGAGGAAGGGCAGGCTGATCCCGGTCAGCCGGCGGCCATGAGTGGCGCCGGTGTCCCCCGGCACGCTCATTGGCCGCTCCACCCGAGCGCCGGTCGTGAACTTGCCGCTGATCCAGGCGTCGCGCGGCGCATCGGCCGGCGGGGCGGTCATGGTCATCGCCGGAACGTAGGCATGGCCCGCCAGCCGGGCGGGAAAGCGTTCGTCCGCCGTCGCAGGAAACGGCAAGGTTGCGGCGAGCAGGACCCCAAGGGCAGGAGACTGGAAACGAGGCATTGTCGAATCTCCGGGCAAGGAAAACCGTACTGTCAAATAGGCCGCGTCGGTATCGGCAGGCTCACAGCCGGCTGACACTTTGGCTACGGCCCCGCCACCGGAGGCGCTGCGGGCTGCTTTCGAGCTCCCTACCGCCTCCACCGCGGGACGCGCCACAGGGCCTGCGCAGGGGGCGCCACACGAGCAGGCACGAACGACCGGTTCGGTGACCGCTGCGTGGCAGCATACTGGCAGCCATGAACGGCAGGAAAGGGCCGAGGCTGTGTGAAAACTCCCAGATATGGTATGCTTCCCGCGAGATGGGGGTGCATGTATGTCGGGTTTCATTGATGGCGTGGATCGAGATCAGGTTACGCTGTTCCCGGACCGTCTTGAAGATTGGGTTGGCGAGGATCACCTGGTTCGGGTGGTCGATCTGTTCGTGGATACGCTCGATCTGGCAGGTCTCGGCTTCGCGCGCGCGGTCCATGCGCGGACGGGGCGCCCCGGTTACCATCCGTCAGTTCTGCTGAAGCTGTTCATTTATGGCTATCTCAACCGCATCCCGTCCAGCCGGCGCCTGGAGCGCGAGGCGGGACGCAATGTCGAGGTGATGTGGCTGATCGCGCGACGGGTGCCGGATCACAAGACGATTGCCGATTTCCGGCGCGACAACGGACCCGCCATCCGCAAGACCTGCGCGCAATTCGTGGAGCTGTGCCGCCGGATCGGCACGCTGACGGGCGATTGCGTGGCCATCGACGGCAGCAAGTTCAAGGCGGTCAACAACCGTGACAAGAATTTCACCAAGGGCAAGATCGCCAGCCGCCTCGCGCATCTGGAGGCTGATGTCGACCGCTATATCACTGAAATGGTGCGGCTCGACCGGCAGGAAGTGGGCGAGGTGCGGACCGAGAGGTTTGCAAACCTGGCGCAGCGATACGGGCGCCTGAAGCAGGAGATCGAACGCCTCAAGGCGATGGACACAGCGCTGGCCGATGCGCCTGACGGCCAGATATCCCTGACAGACCCGGATGCCCGCGCCATGGCGACCAGCGCGCGCAACAGCGGGATGGTGGGCTACAATGCGCAGTGCGCCGTGGACACCGAAACCCACATCATCGTCGCCCATGACGTCACGAACAAGGGCTTCGACCGGGATCAGCTCAGCCCGATGTCCATGGCTGCCAAGGCGGCGCTCGGACGCGATGAACTGCATGCCTTGGCCGACAAGGGGTATTTCAGCGGCGCAGAGATCATCGCCTGCGATCGGGCTGGCATCACGGTGACCATGCCGCGCCCGGAAACCTCCGGCAATCGCGGCAAGGGCATGTATGTGAAGGCCGACTTCAAATATGACGCCGCGCGCGACGTCTATATCTGCCCGACAGGGGACGCGCTGACCTACCGCTACACGCGCGAGGAAGACGGACTTCAGGTCCGGCGCTACTGGACCAACGAATGCCAGACCTGCCCCGTGAAATCACGCTGCACCACGGGCACGGAGCGCCGGGTCACCCGTTGGGACTACGAGCATCTGGTGGACGAGATGCGCGACCGTCTGCGCAGCGCCGATGATCCGATGACCCTGCGCCGCAGCACGGTCGAGCATCCTTTCGGCACGATCAAGGCCTGGATGGGGGCCACCCGTTTCCTGATGCGCCACTTGGCGAACGTGCGCACCGAGATGGCGCTCAACGTGCTGGCCTACAACATCAAGCGCATGATCGCCTTGGTCGGGGTCAAGGGGCTGATGGCGGCTATCCCAGGGTAATCCGGGCGGATGTTGGCTGCAATCGGCGGTTCGGTGTGCGCTCAGGCTACTCCCAGGCCCCTGCAGGCATCAAAAGCGCCCCAACCGACCAATCTGAGCCGTCATCATCAAGCTGGTCGGAGATGGCACCTCAGAAGCCTGTGGCCCCCGAGTTTCCACACAGCCTCGGCCCTTCGCAACGGGCAACTGCGTGTCGAGAAGGGATCGGTTCATGCGCTGTG
>CAYYOE010000311.1:0-3978 GCA_964473055.1 uncultured Rhodobacterales bacterium
CCAGCGTGACCTCGTCGCTCGCGTCCTGAAGCTCGCGCAGCCGTCCGCGCCGTTCCCGCAGCATCAGGCCCCCCTCGCTGTCGTTTCCGCACTCATGGTCGTCCGGTCCTCCAGTCCGCGGTCCAGTCGGGCCTTTGCGCCGTGACCGTGCCGCGCAGCACCTCGACACGGGTCCCGTCGCGCACCTGAACCTCGAAGGGTTCGGGCCTGCCGCCCGTCGCCGAGGAATACAGATGCACGCGCAGGCCGTAGCGTCCAGCCATGGGGTTGGCGAAGAACACGTTTTCGACCGGCGTGTTGCTGCGCCGTCCGCCTGCGTTGGCGTCGACATCCAGCACCCCGCCGCAGGCCTGCCGCCTGCGGAAGCTGACGGTGGCGCCGTCTGGGCAGGTCACATGCAGGTCCAGGTCGCTGCGGCTGTTCCACGCCAGCGAGACCGTCAGTTGCCCGCGCTGCGCCCCCGCTTCGTCAAGGCGGCGGTCGATCTCGGACCGGGGCGGGGGCTGTGTGGGCAGGGCGTCGGGGGCCGGCAGCAGGATGGGGTCCGGCTGCGGTTCCGGTTCGGGGGGCGGCGGCGGAGGAGGCGGCGGAAGCGGCTGGCAGGCGCGATCGGCGTCGGCGAGGGCGCGGATCAGTTGCGCCACCTCGTCTTCCAGCACGGCGGTTTCGGCCTCGGCAATGCTGGCGATCAGGGGGGGCGCGGGGCAGTGGCGCGGCAGGAAGGACGGCGACAGGCCGCAGGCGGGGATCATCAGCCACAGGATCGCCCCCGACAAAAGCGCCAGCAGGGCCCAACCCGCGGCGATCAGTCCCCAGAGCCACGGGGCCGCGTCCGAGGAGGCGGGCGCGACCGGGGCGGCGACGGCGGGCGACGAGGAGGCCACAGGGCGCGCGCGCGGGTCGGCCCCGGCCAGGGCCCCCCGCACGGGTGCCACGCGGCCATCCGTCCAGGCCCACATGACCAGCACGGGTTGCGGTGGGCCGCCGTCCGTCGACTCGACCACATGGATGCAGTCCTCGCCCGGCACGACAAGCGCGTTCCGCAGCGCCTCGGCCAGACGTTGGGCCGCGGCGGCCCCGGCGGCCCCGCCTTCGCCCTCGATCACGTCGGCCTTCGCGGCGATATCCGCGCGCAGTCGGTCAAGTTCGGCCAGGACGGCAACGCGATCGGCGTCGGGCAGGTCGGCCAGCGGGCGCGCCCGGCCTGGGACCGTGGCGTACCAGTCCGTCACATCGCCCGCCGTGCCCGCCACAGGTTCGGCAAACAGGGCGGCGTGCCGTGGCGACAGCCGCCGTGCCACCGTGCCCGCCACCAGGTCATGCGACCGCTGCGGTGCGGTGCCAAGCCCGGCGCGCCCCGATGGCGTGGTGGTGGCAAGCAGGGCCTCGAACATCGCGATGGGCCTCAGGGCTCGATCGTCGGGGCCGCACTGCCCCCGGCGTCATCGGGGGCGGGCAGGCCGACGGCCAGCGGCGGCGGTACCGGGCGCAGGACGACCGGCTGGCAGGCCTGGGAAACGACCGAGGCCTGCGCCCCGGCGCTGCCCAGAAAGTCAAGCAGATCAGGGGCGGACAGGGCGAAGTTCAGGTTTCGCATCGGCCCCTGCCGCACGAAGGTGTTCACCCCCACGACCCGCCCGCAGAGGTCCACCAGCGGCCCGCCGGAATTCCCGCGCGAGATCGGCGCGGAATGCACCAGAAGCCGCGCGCGCCCCGGCAGATCCTGTTCGGTGTTCACCAGCCCGTCCGTCACGGTCAGGTCCGGCACCGCTGCCCCGTCGCCCTGACGCAGCGCGGCAAAGGCGGCGTCGCCCTGCAGCACGTCGCCCGGATAGCCTGCCGCGATCACGCCGGTCAGCTTCAGCGTTGCCTCGGGGCGCAACAGCGGAAAGAACGGTGCCTCGGCGCCCGGGACGCGCAGCAGGGCGAAATCCGCACCGACCGCATCGAACGGACCGCGGCTGGTGACGATCTCGGCAGGCCGCGCCCGACCCAGCGCACGGTTGATGACGAAGACATTCGCGGGGTCCGCGCCTGCGATCACATGGTGATTGGTCACGAATAGGTCGGGCGCAATGAAGAACCCCGAGCCGGTGGACAGCCCGCCCGCGGCCAGCCGCACCAGCACCATGGCGGTGCGGGCCTCGATCACGGAAATCAGTGTCTCGCCCTCGATGCCGGGTCCGTCCGCCACCACCACCCGGTCGCCCGGCGCGGGCAGGGCGGGGGCGGGATCGGCCTGTGTCCGGCTGCCGGGGGCGGCGTCGGGCGCGCCGGGGCGAGGGGGCAGAAGCCCCTCCATCGTGCGTCCGTCGGGCAGGATCAGGGTGCCATCGGCGCGGCACTGGGCGCCATCCAGCGCCGCACGCAGGGCGGCGCGACGCTCGGTCAGCCCGGCGTTCACGGCCGCCGCCACGCGCGCGGCTTCTTCCGCGCCGACCGCTTCGGCAGGGCGGTCGGGAAACAGCCGCGTCCCGGGGATCATCAGCCAGACCAGCGTGGCGGTGGCCAGCGCCAGCAGCACCGCCAGCGGCGCCCAGGCCAGGGCCGTCGGAGCCGAGCGCCCTTGTCCGGGCGCAGGGGGCGGGGGCGTCGGCGTGGGATCGGAAGGGCCTTGGTCGGACATCAGCGGTTTCCTTCCGGCTGGGGCGGTCGCTCGGTCGGGGTTTCGGGCAGGGCACGACGCAGGATCACGGTGCTGGTGCGGCCGACCTGCGGCTGGTCCACGCTGCAACTGGCCATGCCCCCGTCGAGGAGCGCACAGCCCAGCACGCGGCGATAGATGAAGGTGGCGTCGGAACAGGCCAGGTTGCCCGCCTCGGTCACGATCAGGCGCCCGTCCTGGGCGAAGCTTCCCGCGACGGACCCCGCACAGGTGGTGCCGTTCGTCGCCCGCATCGTGGCGCGGCCCTGGCCGTCGTCGGCAAAGCACATTGTCCACTCGGTGAAATGGGTGATCTCGCCCGTCCGGTCGTTCTGTGTGCGGTAGTCTGACTCCAGCTCCCAGCAGCCATCCATCGCGCCGATGTCCCGTCGTTCCCAGGCCTCTGTGTCGATCGGCGGGGCCGGCGGAACTGGCGTCGGCAGCACAAGGGGAGGCGGGTCGGGATGCACGGCGGTGCATTGCAGCAACGCCAGTTCGCGTTCAAGGAAGGCGATCTCGCGCGAAAGCGCCGTGTTCCCGGCGTTCAGGTCGGCCAGCCGCGCCTCGGCCTCGGGATCAGTATCGGGGCACAGGTTCGCCCAGGGCAGGGCGCCGCAGGCCGGCAGCAGCAGCGCGGCGCCCGCGACGACGGCACCGGCAAAGAGGGTCGCGCCGACGGCAGTGAATAGACGGAGCATTCGGTCCTGCCCCCCGCCTGACCTTCCCGCGGTCAGGCTAGAACCCTGTGCGGCCGGGGGTCAACTGCCCGGCGGTCCGTGCCAGCGAAAACGGGGAGGGGCCATGGGCCGCTCCCCGCCTGTCTCGACCGGTCCGGCAGGATCAGTTTCCGCTCGGTGTCACCGAGAACACGGGCAGTCCACCGGCAGCCGGGGCAGCACCGCCGCCGCCCATGGCAGCACGGATCACGCCCATCCGCTCGCTCGCCTGGCCGGGCAGGATTTCGGCCTGCACGCCCGCGTCCACCGCGCCCACGGCCATCTGGAACCAGGGCGAGGCCGCGGCCGGATTGGCCGCCGTCCCGAACCCGTTCTGCAGGTGATGGCCGACGAATTCGGCGTAGGGGGTGCGATCCGCGGCCACCAGCAACAGCGAGGCTGCCAGCGTCACGTTCGGTTCGTCATCGGCCAGACCGGCGCCCAGGCAGATTTCACCGAGGTTCACCATGTCGGACTGCGCCATGCCGCCAGCCACGCCCTTCACGGCGCCGATCGCCTGATCGGGTGAAACGCTGCCCAATGTGCCAATGGCGGCACCCAGCGCGCCCGCAACCTGATCGCACGAGGCGCGCACGTCCGTCGCCGTCATGCCCTGCA
>CAYYOE010000312.1:0-3977 GCA_964473055.1 uncultured Rhodobacterales bacterium
GCGGGGGCGGATGCGCCGGGCGTCTGGACCGTGGCCTCGGTGATCGAGGGGCGCGCGGTCGAGGCGCGGGTCGAGGTGCTGGGCTGGAACGATATCGTGCAGGCGTCGATGGGCGGGGGGCTGTGGGCGCCCTGGGTCGATCTGGCGCGGGTCGCCTGGGCCTATGTGCCGACCGGCGTGTTGCGGCGCCTTGCCCGGTTGCGCAAGGGGCCGGTGCTGGCCGGGCTGTATCCGGCCCTGATGATCCTGGCGCAGGGGCTGGTGGCGCTGGTCGCGGCGCGCCTGGCCCACGGGATCGGGGCGATGGGGCATCCGGTGCTGGGGTGGGTTCTGGCGCTGCCCGCCGCCTGGGCGGTGCTGGAGGGGTTCCGGCGCATCGACGGGCGGCTGTTCGCGCATTACCTGATCCACGACTATGCCTTCACCATCGCCGACGGGGGCGCCTATCCGCCGGTGCTGGAGGCGCGGTTGGTCGACTGGCGGGAGCAGGTGGCCGAGGCCCTGGGCGAAGGCGCGGACGAGGTGCTGGTGGTCGGCCATTCCTCGGGCGCGCATCTGGCCGTGTCGCTGGTGGCGGACCTGTTGCGGGCGGGGCAGGTTCCCGGCGATCAGGTTTCCGGCAGTCAGGATCGTGGGGGCGCCACCCTGTCGCTGCTGACACTGGGCCAGGCGATCCCGATGGTCAGCTTCCTGCCCCGCGCCGGGCGGCTGCGCCGCGATCTGGCGCAGCTGGCCGCGCAGGACCGCGTGCCCTGGGTGGATGTCTCCGCGCCCGGCGACGGCTGTTCCTTTGCGCTGTGCGATCCCGTCGCGGTGACGGGCGTGGCGCCCGTGGGCAAGCGCTGGCCCTTGGTCCTGTCGGCCGCCTTCCGCCAGACCCTGTCGGAGGCCGCGCAGGCGCGGCTGCGCTGGCGCTATTTCCGGCGGCATTTCCAGTATCTCTGCGCTTTCGACCGTCTGCCGCCGGGCGACCCTGCGGCCTATGACTACTTCGCCGTCACCGCCGGTCCGCTGAAGCTGTGGGACAGGTTCGGCGGGCGCAAGCCCTCGCCCGCGCGGATCGAGACCCCCGCCAGCGGACACCGGGGGATGGACCCGTGATTCCGCCCAAGCCGCCCGCGCGGGACGGCCGGGTGTCGCTGTGGCGCTATCTGCGGCTGTTCCGGCGCGACATCCTGTCGGCGCAGCCCGGGCGGCTGTACCGCGCCAAGATGGCCGCGTTCCGCGCACCGTTCCTGCGGTCGTTCCTGGTCAACGATCCGCCCCTGGTGCGCGAGGTGTTGGAGGTGCGGCCGGGCGATTTCCCGAAGTCCACGCGCGTGACCTCGGGGCTGGCGCTGCTCTTGGGCCGGTCGGTGTTCGTGACGGACGGGGACGAATGGGCGCGCGCGCGGGCGCTGATCGACCCGGTGTTCGCGGGCGGGCGGGTGAAGGACAGTTTTCCCGCGATGCTGGCCGCCGCGCAGGCGGCGGCGGCGCGCGTGCCCGCAGGCCCCTGGGAGGCCGAAGCGGCGATGAGCCATGCCACGGCGGACGTGATCTTTCGCGCGATGTTCTCGCGCCCGATCGAGGATGCGGATGCGGCGGCGGTGTTCGCGGCGTTCCGTGCGCACCAGCGGGCGCAGCCGGTGCTGCATCCCGGCGCGCTGATCCCCTGGCTGCCGCGCTGGCACGGGCGCGCGGCGCGGGCCACGGCGGCGACGATCCGCGGCCTGATTGCGCGGATGGTGGCGGCGCGGGCGGCGGACCTGGCGTCAGGCACGGCTCCCGACGACCTGGTGACGCGCCTGATGCAGGCGCGAGACCCGGCGACGGGGCAGGGGTTCACGCCGGACGAACTGGCCGATCAGGTGGCGATCTTCTTCCTGGCGGGGCACGAGACATCGGCCGCGGCGCTGTCCTGGGCGCTGTGGCTGCTGGCGGCGCACCCCGAGGTGCAGGACGAGGTGGCGGGCGAGGCCACGGCTTTCGCTGCGGCGCCGGGGTTTGGGACGCTGGTCCGTATGCCCGTCACCCGCGACGTGGTGCGCGAGGCGCTGCGGCTCTATCCGCCCGTGCCGATGATGGTGCGGCAGGCGCGGCAGGCGGAACGGTTCCGCGCGCGGCCCGTGCCGCCCGGCGCGCAGATCGTCATCTCGCCCTGGCACCTGCACCGGCACGAGGGGCAGTGGGAGGACCCCGACACCTTTCGCCCCGACCGCTGGGGGACCGAGGGCGGGCGGGCGTCGGCCCGTGTGGCGTATCTGCCGTTCTCGGCGGGGCCCCGCATCTGCCCCGGCGCGGGCTTTGCCCTGACCGAGGCCGCGGTGATCCTGGCCACGCTGCTGGCCGAGTGGCGGTTCGACGTGGACCCGGCCCGCGTGCCGGTGCCGCAGGCGCAGCTGACGGTGCGGGCGCGGGATGGAATCTGGCTGGTGGCGATGCGGCGCTGAGGGGTTGCACAGGTTGCGTCAGGGAGCAAACGTGGGGGACCATGCGCCTGACCGAGGGCATCGGATGGCCGCGGACTGCCGCCGCTCCGATTGTGGTCTGCACTTTATCCCGTCAGGTCATCGCGACGGTTGAACGCGCGCTGGTGTCACCAAAGCGGCTGGCCGGTGGGGCGGCCATCCGCTGCCCGGGCCACTTCGTGGCTGATCCGGGCGGGGTGAGGGTATTGGCCCTTGCGCGCGCGGCCATCCGCCGCCCGCGCCTACCGCACGTCGCGGCCCTGGTTCAGGATGATGACGTTGCCGCTGGAAACCGCGCCGGCCGGACTGCACAGGAACGCCACCCAGGCCGCCACATCGGCCGGGTCCATCGCGTGCCCGCGTGGCATTGCGGCCAGCGCGCGGGCCAGCACCTCGTCCGACAGCACGCCGAAAAGGGGCGTCTCGGTCATCGCGGGGGCGATGGAGTTCGCCGTGATCCCGTCCTTCGCGTATCGGCGCGCCAGATCCTTCATCAGGTTGTCCATCGCCGCCTTCGACGCGCGGTAATGCGGCGGATCGAAGACGTCGAAGTTGTAGGCGCCGTTCGACGACACCATGACGATCCGCCTGATGCCGGGCCGGGGCAGCATCAGGGGCACCGCCGCCTGGCAACAGTGGAACGCCGCCCCGAAGTTCAGCCGCATCTGCGCCTCGAACTCGTCCGCCGGGATCGCGGGGAAGTCGGACATCAGGCAGGTGCCCGCGTTGTTCACCAGCACGTCGAGGCCGCCATGGTCTGCGCCGATCCGGCTGAACGCGCCCGCGATCGCGCCCGCATCCATGAGGTCGACCACCATCCCGGTGAACCCCTCGCCCGCCATCGCAGCCAGCCCCGCCGCGTTCACGTCCAGCCCCACCACATGGTGTCCGCCCGCCTGCAACGCAGCCGTGATCGCCCGCCCCAGGCCGCCCGCCGCCCCCGTCACCACTGCGATCCGATCCGCCATTTCCCGTCCCCTTTCCTTGGCCCCCGCCCCTGCCTATAAGGCGCGCAACCCCATCACAGCCAGACGGAACCCCCCATGACGATCAAGGTCTTCGGCCACAAGTCGCCCGACACCGATTCCACCGGCTCGCCCCTGATCTGGGCCTGGTACCTGTCCGAGGTGAAGGGCACACCCGCCGGGGCGAAGCTGCTGGGCGAGCCCAACACCGAGGCGGCCTTCGTCCTGAAGCGCTGGGACCTGCCCAAGCCCGAGATCATCGCCGATGTGGCGGCGGGCGACGACGTGGTGATCGTGGACACCAACAACGTGGCCGAACTGCCGCCCTCGATCAACGACGCGAACATCCTGGGCATCATCGACCACCACCTGCTGCAGGGTGGGCTCAAGACCTCGAAGCCCATCGACATCACCGTGCGCCCCTTGGCCTGCACCGCCACCATCATGCACGACCTGATGGGCGAGGCGGCGCTGGCACGCATGCCGGCGAACCTGAAGGGCGCCATGCTGTCATGCATCCTGTCCGACACGCTGGAATTCCGGTCCCCCACGACCACGGCGC
>CAYYOE010000313.1:0-3970 GCA_964473055.1 uncultured Rhodobacterales bacterium
GCCACGTTGCTGGCGTTCTGCTTGATGAACAGGTCGATGGTCTGCGTGGCGCCCACATAGGCCGCGCCGCGCAGATGCGCGATCTGCTGGTCGCGGGTCATCGACTTGAAGACGTCGCGGTTGATCCACATGGCCAGCACCGGCGAGGACACGCCCAGCGGGAAGTCTGTGACATGCCCGGCGAATTCGCCGTAGCCGAAGGTCTTGAGCCAGCCCGACACGCCCGCGACACAGTCAAGCCCGCCGCGCTGGAGCAGCGTCACCGCCTCGGTCAGCGAGGCCGAGATCACCTGCGCGCCCGCCTGGTTCAGGATGCCGAGCGAGGCGCCGGACGCGCGCACGCGCTTGCCCGCGATGTCGGCGACCGATGCAACCGGCTGGGTGCACATCAGGTAGAACGGCGCGCCCGCGTAGCCGCCAAGCGGCAGCGCGTTCTGTTCGCGCGCCTCGGCCAGGCAGGAGGGGCAGTTCAGCATCACCGTCTCGATGCTGGCGCCCGCCGCGGCCACCGGGTCGGACCCGGGTACGACGGTGGAATACAGCATCGACATGGCGGGCGTCAGGTCGGGCACATAGGTCGGCACCGCCACGCCGCCGTCCATCAGGCCGTCCTTGACCGCCGCGAAGGTTTCCACGCCACCGGCCAGCTGGCCGCCCGGGACCAGGTCCCAGGTGACGGCGCCACCGGTTTCCTCGGTGATGCGGCGGAAGGTTTCGGGCAGCGCGCCCGCGTTCAGCCAGTCGGTGGCGGGCACCCAGGACCCGTAGACAAAGGTCTGGGCCGACGCGGGGGCCATCGCCCCGGCGGCAAGGACCGCCACGAGGGCGGCCGAGGTGGTGAGTGTTCGCATGGTCTTTTCCTCCCTTGGTGGACCGGGCCCGCGCCCGGCCTGATGGTGTTGCCGTCAGTCCGGCGTGACGCGCGCCGCTTTCACGCAAACGGGCAGGCGGGCGTGTCCGCGCAGCCAGTTGGCGGGCTTGAGTTCCGGCATGCCGTCCAGCGTCAGCGTGGCCGCGTGGCGGGCGAGTGCCCCCAGCACCGCCGCCGCCTCGATCCGGGCGACGACCTGGCCCACGCAGCCGTGCACGCCGATCCCGAAGGACAGGTGCCCCTTGCCCGCGCGGGCGATGTCGAAGGTGTCGGGCGCGTCGAAGGCGCGCGGGTCGCGGTTGGCCGCAGCGAGGAACAGCAGAACCTTGGTCCCGCCGGTCAGCTCGACGCCCTGAAAGGTGCAGTCGCGCGTCACCGTTCGGCCCACCAGATGGCTGGGGGGCGCGACGCGCAGCGCTTCCTCGAAGGCCGCCCCGGCCAGCGTCGGGTCGGCGTGCAGCTTCGCCCACTGGTCGGGGTTCTCGGCCAGGAGCCGGATCGCGTTGCCGATGCCGTGGATCGTGGTGTCCAGCCCCGCCGACAGGAAGGTGCGCACCAGAAGGCCCGCCTCGGCCTCGGTGATGGTGCCCGCGTCGGCGTGGGCGTAGATCGCGGCGCCAAAGCCGCCTGGCGCCAGCCGGTCGCGGGCGCAGTGTTCGGTCACCCAGGCGACGGACTCGCGCGCGGCGTCCGCCGCCTCTTGCCAGATCGCGTTGCGCGGCCCGAGGGAGTTGAAGTTCAGCGCTGCATACTGCAGCAGGTGCTCGCGTCCTTGCGTCGGCAGCCCCACGGCATCGGGGAACACCGCCAGCGGCAGCGCCTGTGCCAGATCGGTGGCGGCGTCGAACCGGCCGCGCGCCACCAGATCCTGCACCAGGCTGTCGGCGGCGGCGTCCACCGTCGCGCGGAACGCGTCGAGCGATTTCAGCGACAGGATGTCATTCAGCACCGCGCGGGCGCGATTGTGGTCGGGCGGGTCGGTGTCGAGGATGATGGACGGCACGCGCCAGGCATCGCGCCGGATGTCGGGCAGGCCCGTGCCGCCGGTCGAGGTGAAGGTACGCCAGTCGCGCAGGATCGCCCGCGCCATGTCATGCCGCCCGGTCGCAAGGCACCCATGCTGCGGCAGCGCGACGATCTCGCCCGCTTCGCGGATGGCGGCGTCGATCCGGCCGGGGGCCAGCATCTCGGCCTCCGCGAACGGATCTTCCGTGACCTGGGGCAGCGCCGTCGCCAGCGATCCCATCCGCACCCTCCCCGCCGAGCCCGTGCCGGCGTTATCCGTCGCATTTCGGGCGTTTGTATACGTTGCCGGACGCTCACCATTTGGCAAGGGGTGGGAGTATTGAAAGGATTTGCGTGATCCATTCAGTTTGTGCATGAATAGGCCGGGGTGGCAGGGCAATCCGATCCGCGCAGACCCTGTCCTGTATACAGCGGGGTCCGCATGGCCATCCAGATCGACATCAAGGGGCTGGAAGCCTTCATCGCCATCGCCGACGCCGGCAGCTTCATGGGAGCGGCGGAACGGCTGAACCTGTCGCAGACCGCGCTTAGCCACCGGATCGCCAAGCTGGAGGCCGACCTGGGCGTGACACTGATCGCCCGCACCTCGCGCCGCCTGTCGCTGACGGCGGAAGGCATCGCGCTGCTCCCGCGCGCGCGGGCGTCGATCGGCGAGTTGTCGATCCTGATCGGCGACCTGCGTCACCGGGGCGAGGTGCGGCGGCGGCAGGTCACGTTCGGCTGTGTGCCCACCTTGGCGGCAAGCGTCCTGGTGCCGATCCTGGATCGCTTTGCCGCGGACAACCCGACCGTCCGGGTGCGGGTCCTTGACGGCTATGCCACGACGCTGGCGCAGATGGTGCGGACGGCGCAGCTGGATTTCGCGCTGATGGTCAGCCGGGGCACCCATTTCGAGACGGTGTTCAACCCCCTTCGGCGCGAGGGGTTCGTTGTGCTGTGCCCCGCAGGCCACCCGTTGGCCGGGCGCACCAGCCTGCGGTTCGACGACCTGGACGGCCATTCGCTGATCGGCAACAGCGTGATCGCGGATGCGCTGCGCGACATCGATGACCGGCTGGACTGGCGGTTCCGTGTCGAGAACGTGTCCACCGCCGTCAGCCTGGTCGAGGCGGGGCTGGGCGTGACGCTGGTGCCCGCGCTGGCGTCCGGCCTGCCCGCCAGATCGCGGCTGACAGCCGTGCCTGTGGCCGAACCGGGCGTGACACGGCGCATCGGGCTGGTCACGCGACCCGACATGCCGCTGGCCCCGGCCGCGGCGGCGCTGGCGGGGATGATGCGGGCGGCGCTGTGGGACGGGTCGGCCGAACCCGAGGGGTAAGGCACCCTGATCCATGCACGAATCTGCTTGATACCCAAATTCGTCCGATTTGACGCAAGCCACGGGCCTTGCATCTGTGCGGACAGCCAGCGCCGATCCTTGGGGGCGACCCCGGGGACGTGCGCGCCATGCCCCGTCCGACCAGCCGGAGTTCTCATGACCCAGCCCGCCCCGAACATGATCCTTGAACCCGCGCGGCAGGTGCCCGTGTTCGGCGAATACGAGGTCGTCGTGGCGGGCGGCGGCCCGGCGGGTATCGCCGCCGCGCTGGCCGCGGGCCGGGCCGGGCGGCGCACGCTGCTGATCGAGCGCTATGGCTTTCTTGGCGGCGCGGGCACGGCGGCGGGGCTGTCCACCTTTTGCGGGCTGCATTCCAACGTCCGCGGCGCGCATGTACGCACCACGCGCGGCGTCGTGGACGACATCCTGGGGGAACTCGACGCGATGGAGGGGCTGAACGCGCCTCACCTGTCGGTGCAGCGGCGCATCCAGGCGCAGGCCTATGACATCTCGGCCTACAAGATCGCCGCCGACCGGCTGCTGCTGGGGGCGGGCGTGACGCTTCTGTACCACGCCTATGTGTCGGCCCTGGCGATGGAGGGCGGGCGGATTAGGGCCGTGTTCGTGGAAACCAAAGAGGGGCGCCGCGCGATCCGGGGGCAGATGTTTGTCGATGGCACCGGCGACGGCGACCTGGCCGCCTGGGCGGGGGCGCCCTTCGAGGTGGGCGATGGCGCGGGCGACATGCTGTATCC
>CAYYOE010000314.1:0-3965 GCA_964473055.1 uncultured Rhodobacterales bacterium
GCCCGCAGGTGGCCGAGTTCCTGCGGCTCGGCGCGGTCCTGCCGCTCGCGCGGGACGCTCAGGGATGGACCTTCGCAGGTCGCGCGCTGGGGCGGCTCGGCGGCCCCGATGCCGCGCGGGCCGAGGTCCTCGTCACGCCGCGCGCGTTGCAACCGGTCGATCCGGCCGAGGCTGCGCTGACCGGCAGTGTGATGGCGGTCCAGTACCGCGACACCGGCTATGCGGTGACCGTGCGCCTGGAGGACACGGAGCCTGCACAAAGCGTCCAGATCTCAAGCCATACCCGGATGCGCATCGGGGAGCGCGTCGGGCTGACCATCATCCCCGAGCGCCTGTGCTGGTTCACGGCACCGGCGGAACCCCACAACGAACGAGGATAACCCATGCTTCACACCACCCTCCGCGCCGGTGTCGCGGCGGCCGCCCTCCTGTCCGCAGGCGGCGCCCTTGCCGATGTCACCGTCTACACCGCCGGCCCCGCGTCGCTGATCGAACAGCTCGCTGCGGGCTTCACCGAAGAGACCGGGATCGCGGTCGAGGTCTTCCAGGCCACGACCGGCAACATCATGGCCCGGATCGAGGCTGAAGCCGCCAATCCGGTGGTCGACGTCCTGATCTCGGCTTCGTGGGACACCGCCACCGACTTCGCCGAACGCGGCTGGCTGGTGCCCTATGCCAGCCCAAACGCGGCGACGGTGCCCGATTTCCTCAAGACCGACACCGCCGTGGCCCAGGGCGTCGCCGCGCTGGCGATCGCGTGGAACCCGGCCTCGGGCACGCCGCGGCCCACCGAATGGGCGGACCTCGCCAGGCCCGAGTACAAGGACCTCGTGACGCTGCCCGATCCGGCGCAGTCGGGATCGGCGTTCGAGCTGGTGTCGGCCCTGTCCGCGGGCGGCGACATGAGCCTGTTCGAAAGCCTGGCCGAGAACGGTGCCATCGTCGCCGGCGCGAATGCCGAGGCTTTGAACCCGGTGCTGCAGGGCGCCAAGGCGGCCGTCTTCGGCGCGGTCGACTACATTTCGCTGAACGGCATGGCGAAGGGCGAGTCGATCGAGGTGATCTTCCCCGCAGGCGGCACCGTCATCGCGCCGCGCCCGGTGATGATCCTGAACTGGTCGCAGAACCAGGACGAGGCGAAAGCCTTCGTCGACTACGTCCTGTCGGACGCCGGGCAGGGCATTGTTGCCGCGCAGAACCTGATGCCCGCACGCAGCGACGTGGCGGCGAACCGTCCGCTGATCGCTGACCTCACCATCCTGCCGATCGACGCCGAGGCCGTCTATGGCCAGCGGTCCGAGACGCTGGGGGCCTTCGGCGCCGTCTTCGCGCAGTAGGACGGGACAGATGGCACGGTCCCGCGACAGCACCAGCCCCGCCGTGGCTATCGCGGCGGCGGGGCTGGTGCTGGTGGTGGCCGTGCCGTTCCTCGCCATCATGCTGCAGGCGGTGTTCCCGCAGCTCGGGCGCGGCTCCTTCGCCGCGCCCTTTTCCGCGGTCGCCGGTGCTCTCCGCGATCCCGCCCTGATCGGCATGATCGGCAACACGCTGCTCCTCGGCCTGTCGGTCGTGGTGCTGTCGGCGGTTATCGCGGTACCGCTGGCCACCGCGCGGGCCCTGTTCCGGGTGCCGGGCGCGATGATGTGGGACATCCTGTTCCTGATCCCCTTCATGATCCCGCCCTACATCGCGGTTCTCGGCTGGATCATGACGCTGCAGCCCCGCGGCTATCTCTGGCAGGTAGCAGGGTTCGACCTGGCGGGGCTCCTGTTCTCCTGGCCCGGCATCGTCATCGTGATGACGCTGAACACCTTCCCGGTGGTCTACTTCGCTGTGTTCCGCACGGTGGAGACCGTCGGCTCGCGCTATGCGGACGTGGGGCGCGTGTTCGGCGCCAGCCCCGCGCGGGCGTTCTGGCGCATCACCCTGCCGCTCTCGACCCCGGGCCTCGCGGCCAGCCTGCTTCTGGTCTTTGCCATGGCCATCGAGGAATACGGCACGCCCGCGGCGCTGGGTACCCGCGCCGGGTTCACGGTCCTTGTGACCGCGATCGACCAGCGTGTGTCCGACTGGCCCATCGACCTGCCGGGCGCAGCGATCCTGTCGCTGGTGCTGGTGGTCCTGTCGTTCGGTGCATTCCTCCTGCAGCGCTGGGTCCTGAACCGACGGTCCTACGAGGCGACGACGGGCAAGCCGCAGGACAGCGCCAGGCGCGAGCTGGGACCGTGGCGGATCCCGGTGCTTGCCGCCTTCGCGGTCGTGGCCTTCGTCGCCACCGGGCTGCCGCTTCTCGCCATCGTCGCCACTGCGCTGTCGCGAACGATCTCGGGCGGGCTGGCCTGGTCCAACCTCGGGCTCGGCAACTTCACCGCGATCCTTGGCGACTCCACCGGCGCGCTGAAGGCGCTCGGCACCAGCCTTGGCCTGGGCGTAGCGGCGGCGCTTGTGACCGGACTTCTGGGCGCGGTCTCGGCTTATGCGGTGGTCAAGACCCGGGTGCGCGGACGGGGTGCGCTGGACGTACTGACGATCCTGCCCAACGCCCTTCCGGGGATCGTGGTGGCGGTCGGGCTGATCCTCGCCTGGAACCAGCCCTGGCTGCCGGTGTCGCCCTACAACACCTCGCTGATCCTGCTCCTCGCCTATTGCTGCATCCTCCTGCCGCAGCCGGTGCGCTATGCGACGGCGGCGTTCCACCAGATCGGCGACAACCTCGAGGCCGCGGCCCGCGTGTCGGGCGCCTCGCCCATGACCGCCTTCCGCCGGATCCTCATGCCGCTGATCGCGCCGGGCCTTCTGGCGGCGATGCTTCTCGTCTTCGCGGTCGCTACGCGGGAGCTGGTGGCCTCGGTCGTCATCGCGCCCGTCGGGGTGTCGACGATCTCGACCTACATCTGGCGGCAGTTCGAGCAAGGCTCGGTCGGCCTGGGCATGGCCATGGCTCTGGTGACCATCCTGATCACCACGGCCATGCCGTTGATCGTGCTCAGCCTGATGGGGCGCCGGGGAAACCTGCTATGACCCTGATCGCTCAGATCACCGACCTTCACCTGCGCGAGGATGGCGCCTATTCCTGCCATGACCCGGTCGAGGACGTCCTTCAGGCCTTCGACCGTCTTGCGGCCACGGACCTGCGCCCGGATGCCATCGTCCTGACCGGCGACATCATCGACCGCTCCGCCACAGGGTATGGCGACGCCGTGGACCTGCTGCGCAAGACCCCGGTGCCGCTGCTGCCGCTGCCCGGCAACCATGACCGTGCCGCGGAATTCCGCGCGGCCTTCGCGGGATGGGCGGACTTCCAGCCGGATCACCTCAGTTTCGTCCAGCCGGTGGGCGAGGTCACCGTGATCGGGCTGGACAGCAACCTGCCGCAGGGCAAGGGGGGCGTCGATGCCGCGCGGCTGGACTGGCTGGCCGGCGCATTGGCAAAGGGGGAGGGGCCGGTCATCCTTGCCATGCATCATCCGCCTTTTCCGACCGGGGCGTCGCACATCGACGCGCAGGGGTTCATCCGCGCATCCGATCTGGCGCTGGTCGTGTCGGGAAGCCGGGTCCGGCGGCTGATCGCCGGCCATACGCACCGCGGCATCCAGACCCAATGGGCGGGGGTTCTGGCCAGCACCTGTACCGCTGCGAGTTTCGGTCTCGACCTGTCGCTGAGGGATGGCAAGCCTCACAAGCCGAGCGGCACTGCGCCAGGGTTCGAGTTGCACCTCGTGCGACCGGGCCTGACGGTCTGTCATCAGGTTGTCTTGCCGTGATCCCGGGCGAGAAGGCAACAATGCGGCTGCAGAACTACCGAGGCCCGCCACAGCCCCAAGCTGCTGCAACTGGAACATGCCGATGACGATCCGGCCCCTGCGATCATGGTGGTTTGGCTGTTTTTTTGAACATCAATCGGCTCCGAGGTCTGTCCATCCCAGATTGTGCCATGGTCTGAGTGACTGCTTCGAAGACTGCGA
>CAYYOE010000315.1:0-3948 GCA_964473055.1 uncultured Rhodobacterales bacterium
CTGGCGGGCGGGCTGACCTGTATCATCGCCTCGACCGGGCTGTGGGACGAAGCGATGACCACCGTCTACCTCTGCGGCATCTCGGTCGTCTTCGCCATGCTGATCGGCCTGCCGCTGGGCATCGCGGTGGCCAGCCGCGATACGCTCTGGTCCTGGGTGCGGCTGGTGATCGACACGCTGCAGACGCTGCCCGCCTTCGTCTACCTGATGCCCGCGGTCATGCTGTTCCGGGTGGGCGACTTCACCGCCATGATCGCGGTCGTGGCCTACGCGCTGGCGCCCTCGGTGCGCTACACGGTCCTTGGCCTGCGCGGGGTCGATCCGCACTTGATCGAGGCGGGGCGCGCCATGGGCGCAACCGACTGGCAGATCCTGACCCGCATCCGCCTGCGGCTGGCCCTGCCGGAAATCCTGCTGGGCCTGAACCAGACCATCATGTTCGCGCTGTCGATGCTGGTCATCACCGCGCTCGTGGGCACCCGCGACCTGGGCCAAGAGGTCTATATCGCGCTGACCCGCGCCAACCCGGGGCAAGGCATCGTCGCCGGTCTGGCCGTCGCCTTCATCGCCATCATCGCCGACCGGCTGATCCAGGCCGCCGCCGCGCGGGCTCGGGCCCGGCTGGGGCTGACCGAAGGGGGGGGCCATGGCGCTGCCTGACACCATCCTGTCGCTGCCCTGCTGGCAGGGCACACCCACCGGCATCCTTGTTCCCGGCGGGCTGTCGAACGAGATCTGGAAGGTGCAGGACGCCGGGCGCACCGTGATCGTGCGGCTGGGCCGCGACTACCCCTTCCACCATGTCGACCGCGCGCGCGAGGCGATGACCGCCCGCGCTGCCCATCGTGCCGGGTTCGGGCCCGAGGTGCTGCACACCGAACCGGGCGTCATGGTCACGCAGTTCCTGACCGCCCGGACCTGGGCCGAGGCCGACCTGCGCGCCGATCCCGAGCGGGTCGCGCGCCTGCTGGCCGACTTTCACACCACCATGCCCTCGGAAATCTCGGGGGCGGCCTTCCTGTTCTGGCCGTTCCACGTCATCCGCGACTATGCGGGCACCCTGCGCGGCACCCGTCACGAGGCCCCGCTGCCAGGCTGGCTGGTCTTGTCCGCCCGGATGGAGGCAGCACAGGTACCGCTGCCGCTCGTCTTCGGCCACCACGACCTCTTGCCCGCCAATTTCCTCGATGACGGCCAGCGGCTCTGGCTGATCGACTATGAATACGCTGGCTTCGGCACCGCGCTGTTCGATCTGGCGGGTGTGGCCACGAATTCCGGAATGGACGCCGCCGCGACGGACGCCCTGGTGGCCGCCTATTTTGGCCGCACGCCCGACCCGGAGCTGATCCGCGCCTTCGATGCGATGCAGGTGACGTCGCTGTTGCGCGAGACGCTGTGGGCGCTGGTGTCGGACCTGCACCTCGCCGCGCCCGGTGTCGATTACGCGGCCTATGCCGCCGAGAACCAGGGGCGCCTGGACGCCGCACTTGACCGTTACCGCACCAGATGGGGTGAGCCATGAACCTGCCCGCACAGGCCGAGATCGTCGTGATCGGGGGCGGCATCATCGGCTGCTCGACCGCCTATCACCTGGCCCGCGACCACAAGGTCGACGTGCTGCTGCTGGAACAGGGGCGGCTGACCAGCGGATCGACCTGGCACGCGGCCGGGCTGGTGGGGCAGTTGCGGTCGTCGGCCTCGATCACCCAGGTGCTGAAGTACTCGGTCGACCTCTACAAGCGGCTGGATGCCGAGACCGGTCTGGAAACCGGCTGGAAGATGACCGGCTGCCTGCGGCTGGCCACCACCCCCGACCGCTGGACGGAATTCCGCCGTCTGGCCACCACTGCGCGCAGCTTCGGGATGGAGATGCACCTGATCGGCCCGGACGAGGTGCGCCAGATGTGGCCCTTGATGGACACGTCCGACCTGATCGGGGCCAGCTGGCTGCCGACCGACGGTCAGGCGAACCCGTCCGACATCACCCAGTCGCTGGCCAAGGGCGCACGGATGCATGGCGCGCGGCTGGTCGAGGGCGTGCGCGTGACGGGGTTCCGGATGGACGGCGGCCGCATCACCGCGGTCGAGACCGACAAGGGCACCGTCGCCTGCGAGAAGGTGGTGAACTGCGCGGGCCAGTGGGCGCGGCAGGTGGGCGCGATGGCCGGGATCAACGTGCCCCTGCAACCCGTCAAGCACCAGTACATCGTCACCGACAAGATCGCGGGCCTGTCCCCCGACGCCCCCACGATCCGCGACCCCGACCGTCGCACCTATTTCAAGGAGGAGGTCGGCGGCCTGGTCATGGGCGGGTATGAACCCGACCCCCAGCCCTGGACCACGGGCGACGTGCCCCACGACTGGGAATTCCGCCTGTTCGACGACGACTGGGACCATTTCGGCCAGCACATGGAAGAAGCCATCGCCCGCGTTCCCGCGCTGTCCGAGGCGGGCGTCAAGCAGATGATCAACGGTCCCGAAAGCTTTACCCCCGACGGCAACTTCATCCTAGGTCGCGCGAACGAATGCGCGAACATGTATGTCGGCGCGGGATTCAACGCCTTCGGCATCGCCTCGGGCGGCGGGGCAGGCTGGGTGCTGGCACAGTGGGTGGTGTCGGGCGAGGCGCCGCTCGACCTCTGGACCGTCGACATCCGCCGCTTCTCGGACCTGCACCGCGACCGGCAGTGGGTGTCCGACCGGACGTGCGAGGCCTATGGCAAGCACTACACCGTCGCCTTCCCGCACGAGGAAATGGACAGCGGCCGCCCCCGCATCACCTCGCCGCTCTACGATCGGTTGCAGGTGGCGGGCGCGGTGTTCGGGTCGAAGCTGGGGTGGGAGCGCCCCAACTGGTTCGCACCGGACGGAGTGGCGCCGCGCGACGTCTATTCCATGGGCCGCCAGAACTGGTTCGCCCCGGTGGGCGCGGAACATGCCCATGTGCGGCAGGCGGTGGGGGTGTTCGACCAGTCGTCCTTTGCCAAGTACGAGGTGACAGGGCGCGACGCGGAACGCGCGCTCGACCACATCTGCGCGGGCGACATCACCAAGCCGCCGGGGCGGCTGACCTACACTCAGCTTCTGAACACCCGCGGCGGGATCGAGGCCGACCTGACCGTCGCCCGCCTGGCCGAGGACCGGTTCTACATCGTCACCGGAACCGGGTTCCGCACGCACGATTTCGGCTGGATCGCCGACCATCTGCCGAGGGGCGACGTGCGGATCGAGGATGTCACGGAAGGCTGGGGCACACTGTCGCTGATGGGGCCGGAGGCGCGCGCGGTGCTGGCAGGGGTCACCGAGGCCGATGTGTCGAACGATGCCTTCCCCTTCGGTCATGTGCGCGAGATCGGGATTGCCGGGGCCACCGTCCGCGCGCTGCGGGTAACCTATGTGGGCGAGCTGGGGTGGGAATTGCATGTGCCGCTGGGCGAGATCGGCGCGGTCCATGACGCGCTGATGGCGGCCGGGCGCGGCGCGGGGATCAGGCCCGTGGGCTATCGCGCGCTGGAAAGCCTGCGGCTGGAAAAGGGCTATCGCGCCTGGTCGTCCGACATCACGCCGAACGACACGCCGTTCGAGGCGGGCCTGGGCTGGGCCGTCAAGATGCGCAGCAACCGCCCCTTCATCGGCCGCGAGGCGCTGGAGGCGGTGGCGGGCCGCCCTCTGCGAAAGCGTCTGGCCGGGTTCGTGGCCGAGGACCCCGCGGCAGTGCTGCTTGGGCGCGAGACGATCCTGCGCGACGGTGTGGCGGTGGGCTACCTCACCTCGGGCGGCTACGGCTACACGCTGGGCGCGCCGGTGGGCTACGGCTATGTCCGCAATCCCGACGGCGTGGCCGAGGACTGGCTGCTGGCGGGGCGCTACGAACTGGTCGTGGCGGGTGAGACGGTGCCCGCGCGCGTCGGTCTGCGGCCGTTCCATGATCCGGAGAATGCGAAGGTG
>CAYYOE010000316.1:0-3931 GCA_964473055.1 uncultured Rhodobacterales bacterium
CTGACGAAGGACGGGCGCGACCGCAGCCTCGACTACAAGATCACCGGCTTCAACGTGCCCAAGGGCAGCTGGGACGGCCGCGTGTCGGACGAGATCGCGCCGGGCGAGGACGAGATCGTGCTGCCGAAATCGTCGTCCTCGGTCTTTGTGTCGACCCACATCGACTATGTCCTGCGCAACCTCGGCGTCGCGCAGCTGATCGTTTCGGGCGTGCTGACCGACCAATGCGTGGAATCCGCGATCCGTGATGCCTGCGACCTGGGGTATCTGGTGACGCAGGCCACCGACGCCTGCGCGACCTTCACCCCCGAACGGCAGGCGGCCAGCCTGCGCACGATCAAGGGCTACTGCCGTCAGCGCACCGTCGACCAGATCGTGGCGGAACTGCCCGCGCTCTGATTCATCCGACCGGCCGCGCGAAAGCGATGGACAGGGGTGGGGAGTCGCGCCTAACATCAATTTAGAACAAAAGTGCGTCATGTGAACAAATGCCCCGAACGGGGCGCGTGACCAATTGCGACGCGAACCGACGGCACCTGTCCGAAAAGGAGGATCAGAAATGACAAGACTAGGCTTGGCCCTGGCGGCCGCTCTCGCCGTGGCAGGGACCGCTCCTGCCTCGGCGCAGGACGTGCTGACCATCGGCGTGCGGTCCGAGGCCGCGACGTTGGACCCGCACTGGACGCAACTGTCTGCGGACCTGCAGGTGCAGGAACACATCTTCGAGCACCTGGTTGACCTCGACAGCGCGTCGCAGCCCGTGCAGGGGCTTGCGGTCAGCTGGGCGCCCATCGACGAGACGACGTGGGAATTCAAGCTTCGCGAAGGCGTGACATGGCATGATGGCGCGCCGTTCACCGCCGACGACGTGATCTATTCCTTCGACCGGCTGAAGGCGGGGATCGAGGGCGCCACGGCCAGCCCCGCGTTCCAGCTTAACAAGGGTGGCAAGGCTTGGACGAAGATCGACGACCTGACCGTCCACATCACCACCCAGGGCCCCTACCCGACCATGGCGGAAGATCTGGCCATGATCCCGATCGTGGCGGCCCATGTAGTGCCGGGAACGACCCCGTCGGTCGACTTCAATTCGGGCGCGGCCGCCATCGGTACCGGACCCTTCCTGTTCGAGGAATACAGCCCCGGCAACCGCATCACGGTCGTGAAGAACCCCAACTGGTGGGGCGGCGATCCGGGCTGGGACCGCGTGGTGTTCCGCCCCGCAGGCGATGACAGCGCGCGACTGGCGGCCCTTCTGAACGGTGATGTCGACATCATCGACTATCCGCCGACCGTCGATCTGCCCAGCCTGCTCGACAACCCCGCCTTCGCGGTGTCCACAGTCGCGTCCGACCGCCTGATCTACATGATGCCGTCCTACCGGCACATGGAGGACTACATCACCGCCAACGACGGCAGCCCGATGATGAACCCGCTGCGCGACTGGCGCGTGCGCAAGGCGCTCAGCCTCGCGATCAACCGCGACGCCATCCGCGACCGGATCATGGGCGGCGCGTCGCTGCCTACCCGCAACATCGTGCCACCGGGCTTCTTCGGCCATGTCGATGATCTGACGGCCAACCCCTACGATCCCGACCAGGCCCGCGCGCTGCTGGCCGAGGCGGGCTATGGCGACGGCTTCCGCATGACGATCCACGGGCCGAACGACCGCTACATCAACGATGCCCGCATCGTTGAAGCCATCGCGCAGTTCTGGACGCAAGTCGGCGTGACCACCGAAGTCGACACGATGCCGCGCAACATCTTCTTCTCGGACCTGATCCGGGGCGGCGCGGATGGGTTCCCGGGCTTCGACAGCCCCAAGTTCTCCATGTCCCTCACGGGCTGGGGCACCGTGGCGGGCGAGGCGACCTATACCGTGTCCGGCATCCTGGAAACCTACAACGCGGCCACGGGTGGCGGGAACGGCAACTTCGGCCGCTATTCCAACCCGTCGGTCGACGCGGCCTCGGTGCTGGCCAAGCAGACCATCGACCGCGACGCACGGCTGGCCCTGCTGCAGGACGCCACCCGCATGGCGATGGAGGATTACGCGCTGATCCCGATCCACTTCCAGGTGAACAGCTGGGCCATGCGCGCGGGTCTGGAGCATACCCCCCGCACGAACGAGCGCACGCTCGCCTGGGAAGTCCGCCGGGTCGACTGACCCCGACCTGAAACACGCCGGCCCGGGACACGCACCCCCGGGCCGGTGGTCCCCTTTCGCCGGAACCCCGCGATGGTCGAATACATCCTGAGGCGTGTCCTGCAGGCCATCCTGGTCCTGTTCGTGATGACGCTTCTGGTCTTCTTCGGGGTCAACGTGATCGGCAATCCGGTCTACATGTTCGCCTCGTCCGAATGCACCAAGGCCTGCATCGACGAGATCATGGTGAACCTGGGCCTCGACCGGCCGATCTGGGAACAATACCTGATCTTCCTGGGCAACCTGGCAACCGGCGACCTGGGCCGGTCCTTCACCTTCGGCGTCCCGGCGATGTCGCTGATCTGGCAGCGCTTCCCCGCCACGCTGGAACTGGCCACCGCGGCGCTGGTCATCGCGCTGGTGCTGGGCCTGCCCCTGGGCATCAAGGCGGGGCTGCACCCCGACAGCCCGGTGTCCAAGGCGATCATGGGCCTGTCGATGCTGGGCTTTTCCGTCCCGATCTTCTGGATCGGCATCATCCTGATCCTGACCTTCTCGGTGCGCCTTGGCTGGTTTCCTGCCATCGGCCGCGGCGACACGGTGACCGTGCTGGGCGTGCCGGTGTCGTTCCTCACGCTCGACGGCCTGCGCCACCTGGCGCTGCCCGCCTTCACCCTTTCGCTGATCATGCTGTCCACCGTCATCCGCCTGACCCGCGCGGGCCTGCGCGAGGTGCTGACGTCGGACTACATCCGCTTTGCCCGCGCCAACGGCGTGCGCGAGGGCCGGGTGATCGGCTGGCATGCCATGAAGAACATCCTGATCCCCATCGTCACGGTGCTGGGGATGGAGTTCGGCAGCGTCATCGCCTTTGCCGTGGTGACGGAATCGATCTTTTCCTGGCCGGGCGTCGGCAAGATGCTGATCGACGCCATCGCCGTGCTCGACCGGCCGCTGATCGTGGCCTACCTGATCTTCGTCGTGACGATGTTCATCGTCCTGAACCTGGTGGTGGACATCCTGTATTCCCTGCTCGACCCGCGCGTGGGGCGCGAGGCCCGATGATCAGCACCGACATGCCCGCCGCCACTCGCCGCCCGTCGCGATTCCGCGCCTTCGCCCGCGCCTTCCTCGCGGTGCCCTCGGCGTCCATCGCGCTTGCGGTCTTTGTCGCCATGGTGGCCGCCGGGCTGGCCGCGCCCTGGATCGCCCCGCAGGACCCCTACGACCTGCGGACGGTGTCGATCCTCGACAACCTGCTGCCCCCCGGCGAACAGGCCTTCGACGGCACGACCTACATCCTGGGCACCGACGGGCAGGGCCGCGACATGTTGTCGGCGATGCTCTACGGGCTGCGCATCTCATTGCTGGTGGGGTTCGCCTCCGGCCTGATCGCGCTGGCCTTCGGCACGCTGGTGGGGCTGGTCGCGGCGTTCCGGGGCGGCTGGGTCGATGCGCTTCTGATGCGGATCGTGGACCTGCAACTCAGCCTGCCGACAATCCTGGTCGCGCTGATCCTTCTGGTGATCCTGGGGCGCGGGGTGGACAAGATCATCATCGCGCTGGTGGTGGTGCAATGGGCCTGGTTCGCCCGCACGGTGCGGGGCGTGGCCCTGGTGGAAAATGCCCGCGACTATGTGGATGCCGCGCGCGGCCTGCGCCTGTCGCCCCTGCGCATCCTGTTCCGCCACATCCTGCCGAACTGCCTGCCGACGCTGCTGGTCGTAGCGACGATCCAGATGGCGCAGGCGATCTCGCTGGAAGCGACGCTGTCCTTCCTCGGCA
>CAYYOE010000317.1:0-3920 GCA_964473055.1 uncultured Rhodobacterales bacterium
CGCGACAAGGCGGTCTCCAGGTCCTGCGTGCCCGCCCAGAAGCCCGTGAACTCGGCCGCTTGCACCTCGTAGACCGACAGCGCGTTGGCCGAGGTGCCGCCGTTCATCACGAAGCCGTAGGTCGAGGCGAACTCGCCCACCTGGACCAGATCGGGCCGTTCTTCGGCCAGTTGGGCAACTGTATCGCCGGCCAGCCCCGGCGCCCCGCCTGCGCGGGCATAGGCCAGCGCCGCTTCCTCGGTCGACAGCCACTGCAGGAAGGCGATCGCGCCATCCTTGTTCGTGGCGGCCTTGTTCAGCCCCAGCCCAAGTCCGTGGATGTGGGTGAACCGCCCCTCAGGCCCGGCAGGCGGGGCGGTGGTGGAGGTGTCGGGCTGCGCCTCGGTCAACTCGCCTGCGGCAGCGTTCCACTGCACCATCGCCGCGACCTGCCCGGCCGAGAAGGCCGCGTTCGCCTCGGCATATTCGTAGGACGTGGAATCTGGCGGCGTCGCGCCCGCATCGAACAGCAACTTGGCCATGGACAGGGCGGTGCGGAACGCTTCGCTGTCCACGGTGACGTTGCCTGCATCGTCCAGCCAATCCGCGCCGTAACTGCGCGGCCAGGAGTGGAACACCATCATGTTGAACAGCAAGTTCTTGGCCTGGATCACCGTGCCGTATCGGGTCGGGCTGTCGGGGTTCACGCTTTGCGTGAAATACAGCGCGTTGGCGACGAAATCCTCCCAGGTCCAGTCGGCGGGGGCCTTGGGTTCCAGCCGTTTGCCCAGGAATTGCTCGGCGACGTCGCCATAGCGCGTCTTGGCGTCGTCGTCGGCCATCAGTTCGTCGATCAGGTCGCTGCGATAGTAGAGGAAGTGCAGCGACAGATCGGTCGGCACCCCATACTGCTGGCCGTCGAACTGCATCGTGGACAGGACCGTGTCGCCGAACACCGCGCCTGCCTCGTCCGACAGGGTAACGGGTTCCATGAACGGTGCGTAGCGGCCGATGGAATAGGTCGCAATCAGGTTCACGTCGAAGGCGGTGCTGCCCGCTGCCAGGTCCACCTGCAGCTTGTCGAAGAACCCGTCGCGCGAGGTGAACAGAAGGGTCACGCGGTCCTCTGCCGCCACGCCTTCGCGGGCGTTGTACATTTCGGCAACGGCGCGCAGGGCGGCTTCTTCGGGGCCGCCGGGCCAGCCCAGCACGGTAACCTGGGCGGTGGCCGCACCGGCCCCCAGCGCAAGCAGCGCCGCACCGGCCAATAGGTGTCGCTTCATCATCATTGCAGATCCTCCTGTCGGGTTTTGGTTTTGGGTTCGGTTTGGGCTTCGGTGACGAGTGCCGCCACGCCGATCACACCGGCATCAGCGCCCAGCGCCGCGGGCAGAAGCCGTGCGCCGGAGTTGGGGACCGAGGCTTCGAGCGCCGCGCGCAAGCGGGGAAGGTAGCCGGGGGCCAGCCCCACGCCACCGCCCACGACGATGACCTCGGGGTCGGCAGCCCACAGGACGGCCCGGCACAGGGCCGCGACGCGCGCGGCGGACAGGTCCAGCACCTCGGCCGCCCAACACTCACCTGCGGCTGCGGCGGCAAAGACCCCCCGCGCATCCACCGGATGGCCGCGCCGCGCCGCCTCGGCGGCGATCCAGCGGCCCGAGGCCATATCCTCGATCCGCGCGCCCGTCTCCGTCATCTGCCCGAAACTGCCCGCGACACCGGTGTAACCACGCACCAGCCGCCCGCCCAGGACCAGCCCGCCGCCGATGCCGGTGGACACCGTCAGGAATGCCATATCGCGCCCCGCGCCCGCGCCATGGCGGTATTCGCCCCAGGCCGCGGCCTGCGCGTCATTGGCCAACACCGGGACCGTGCCTGTCAGCGCGCGCACCCGGTCGGCGAGCGGATAGCCCTCGGGGATGTCAAGCGTCCCGGGGTTCAGTGCACGCCACCGGCCCGCCGTGACCGCCCCAGTCACGGCCACACCCACACCGCGCCAGCAACCCGCCCAGTCGCGTGCGGCGTCGCCCAGCGCGACGGTCCAGGCATCGGGCCCGGCGTCGCGCTTGGTCTCGATCATGCGCCGCGCCTCGAGCCGTCCACCCGACACCAACGCCGCCAGCACCTTGGTGCCGCCGATGTCGGCCGCCAGCACCGCGGTCATGCGGACACCTTGCGCGGCACGGCGTCCAGCGCGGCAACGAACCAGGATGTCACATGTTCGGGCCGCGTGATGGCCGAGCCCACGACAACGGCATCGGCCCCCGCACCCAGGGCCGCCGCCGCATCGGCGGGCGACTGATACCGCCCCTCGGCCACGGTGAAACGCCCCAGCGCCGCCAGCCCGGCCACCAGTGCCACATCCGGTCCCTCGGGCACCGGCCCGCCGGTGTAGCCCGACATGGTAGATCCCAGGATCGCGCAGCCCAGCGCCGCCGCCCGCCTCCCGTCGTCGAGCGTGGCGCAATCGGCCATCGCCAGCGCGCCAGCCGCTTGGATCGCGGCCACGACGTCGGCCAGCGGTTCGGGGCGGGGGCGGTCGGTGGCATCGAAGGCGATGATGTCGGCCCCGGCGGCCGCGAGCGCGCGCACGTCGGCAACGGTGGGGGTGATCCGCACCGGGCTGTCGGGCAGGTCGGCCTTGATAAGCCCGATCACCGGGGCGCGGGTCGCGGCGCGCACTGCCGCCAGGTTCGCGATCCCTTCGATTCGCAGACCGCGTGCACCACCATCCAGCGCGGCAAGCGCGAAGGCCGCGGTGATCTCGGGCCGGTCGAGCGGGCCACCGGGGACCGGCTGGCACGAAACCAGCAATTGACCGCGCAGATTGTCCAGCAGATGCGACATCGGCCCCCCGTCACAATAACAATGCCACTTGAATACCAGTTGGCAAGATCATTCCAACTGGTATGTACCGGTCAGGGGCCAAGCTCGGTCAGGAAATCGTAGCGTTCGCCGTTGTAGCGGGTCTCGGTGAATTCCACCGGCCGCCCATCGGCCAAAAAGCAGCGTCGTTCCACGATCAGAAGCGGGCTGCCCGGATCGCTTGCCAGCAGTTCGGCCTCGGCGCGCGACATCACGCCCGCCCGGATGCGCTGCGCCCCGCGCACAGGGGCGGCCCCCAGAGCCGATAGCGCGGCGTAGAGCGAGTCCTCGACCAGATCGCCCGACGGCAGGATCGCCTGCGGCACGGCCGCGCGCTCGATCGCGAGTGGTTGGCCGTCAGCCGTGCGCACGCGGATCAGGCGCACGATCGGATCGCCGGGCGACAGTTGCAGTGCCATGGCCTCGGACGGGATGGGCAGCACAGTCTGGCGCGCCAGCCAACGCTGGCCCGGCAACGCGCCGCGCCCGCGCAACTCGTCCGAAAAGCCGGTCAGCGCCGACAACGCCTTTTCCACTCGCAGCGCGACGGTGGTGCGTGCACCCTGCCGACGGCGGAGGCGGACATCGCGCGCCAGATCGTCCAGTGCGCGGCGCACGGTGACACGGCTGATGCCCAGCGCGCTGGATAGCGCGCGTTCGCTCGGCAGGGTCGGCGTATCCTCGACCCCCGGTGCCGCCAGCACTTCGCTCAGAGCCGTCGCAAGGCGACGGTACAGAGGCAGGTTGCGGCTGTCGCCGGACAGGGCGGCGGAAAGCCGGGACAGAAGCGGATCGGACAGGGTCATGGGGCGAGTCGCATCGGGTGGTACATACCAGTTAGAGCAGCCTTCCCGGCAAGGGCAACACCCACGCCCATCCCGCTATCGCATGAGCCCAGGCAGCCCGATGGCCAGAACCGGGAAAGCGCAGACCAGGATCAGCACCACGACGGGCGGGATCAGCCACGGCAGGATCGCGCGCGCGAGCCGCTGGTAGGGGATGCCGCTCACCTGCGACACCACGAACAGCGCCATGCCCATCGGCGGCGTCATGATCGAGATCATCAGGTTCAG
>CAYYOE010000318.1:0-3895 GCA_964473055.1 uncultured Rhodobacterales bacterium
CCCATGCCCCTGCCCGTCGTCGGTGCCGCCCTGATGGTCGAGGAACTGGCCGACCATCGTGACTGGCTGCTGGAACGCCAGCGCGATCTGGAAATCCAGAGCTTTTGCGAGGCCGAGGTGCTGGAGGGCGACTGGCGGCCCCTGGCGGAGCAGGCCGTGCGACTGCTGGACGGGTACACCGGGCGGCTGGGCATTCACGGGCCGTTCTGGGGGCTGTCGATCGCCACGCCGGACCCGGACATGCGCACGATCGTCACGCGGCGGATGATGCAGGGGCTGGATGTCTGCGCCGCACTGGGCGCCGACCAGATGGTGATCCACAGCCCCTACACGACCTGGGACTGGCACAACCTCGACATGCGGCCCCGCGCCAGGGCGCGCGTGATCGAGGCCGCGCGCGCCTGCCTCGCGCCGGTGCTGGCGCGGGCCACCGATCAGGGGGTGACGCTGGTGCTGGAGAACATCGAGGATATCGATCCGCTGGACCGTGCGCGGCTGGCCGAGGCGCTGGGCTGGCGGGCGCTTGCGCTGTCGGTGGATACGGGGCACGCGATGTATGCGCACGGGGCCACCGGGGCCCCACCGCCCGACTATTTCGTGCGTGTGGCAGGGGCGCGCCTGGCGCATGTCCACCTTCAGGATGCCGATGGGCATGCCGACAGGCACTGGCGGCTGGGGCGGGGGCGCGTGGCATGGCCGGCGGTATTCGCGGCGCTGGCCGACATCGGGACGATGCCGAGGCTGATCCTCGAGATGAACGAAACGTCCGATGTGCGACCCTCGGCCCGCTGGCTGGCAGAGCAGGGACTGGCAGCGTGATCGGGTGCCCGGCACCTGAAACATGACGCGCGAAACCCCGCCGGCGCGGCAATCCCCCGGCCTCGCCTGTCGTCACGCACCGTGATACCGTGATCCGGCAAGGGCAGCACCGGGAACAGGTGACAGGCATGGCACGCAAGCTTTTCGGCACCGACGGCGTCCGCGGACGCGCGAATACGCCCCCGATGACGGCGGAAACCGCGTTGCGCCTTGGTGCAGCGGCGGGCCGGTATTTCCGCAAGGACGGATCGGCGGCGCATCGGGTGGTGATCGGCAAGGATACGCGGCTGTCGGGCTACATGTTCGAAACCGCGCTGACTGCGGGCTTCACCTCCACGGGCATGAACGTGCTGCTGCTGGGCCCGGTGCCCACGCCGGCCGTGGGCATGCTGACCGTGTCGATGCGCGCCGATGTGGGCGTGATGATCTCGGCCAGCCACAACCCGCATGAAGACAACGGGATCAAGTTCTTCGGGCCTGACGGGTTCAAGCTTTCGGACGACGCCGAGGCCGAGATCGAGGCGCTGATGGAGGCAGGCGTGGCCCCTGCTGCCGCCGACCGGATCGGTCGGGCCAAGCGGGTGGATGACGGGCGATTTCGCTATATCGAGAGGGTGAAATCCACCCTGCCCCCAGGCCGTCGTCTGGACGGTCTGCGTGTGGTGGTGGACTGCGCCCACGGGGCGGCCTATCGCGCCGCACCCGAGGCGCTGTGGGAACTGGGCGCCGAGGTGATCCCGGTGGGCACGGGGCCGAACGGGCTGAACATCAACGATGGCTGCGGGTCCACCGCCCCCGACCTCGCCGCGCGCACGGTGGTGGAACGCGGCGCCCATGTTGGCATCTGCCTCGACGGCGACGCCGACCGGGTGATCCTGATCGACGAGGCGGGCCGCATCCTGGACGGCGACCAGATCATGGGGCTGTTCGCCACGCGCTGGGCGGCCATCGATCGCCTCGCGCACCGCACGCTGGTCGCCAGCGTCATGTCGAACCTCGGACTGGAACGCCACCTGGCTGCGCAGGGCATCGCTCTGGAACGCGCGCCCGTGGGAGACCGCTATGTTGTGGAACGGATGCGCAGCGGCGGGTTCAACCTGGGCGGCGAACAATCCGGCCACATCGTGATGACCGACTACGCCACCACCGGCGATGGGCTGATCGCGGGGCTGCAATTCCTGGCCGCCATGGCCGAGGAAGGCCGCGCGGCCTCCGACCTCGCCCAGGGCTTTGACCGGGTGCCGCAGCTTCTGAAGAATGTGCGCTACGGCGCGGGCCTGGACCCGCTTGCCGCACCATCGGTCGCGGCCACGATCCGCGCGGCCGAAACCCGTCTGAACGGCACCGGCCGCCTGCTGATCCGCAAGTCGGGCACCGAACCGCTGATCCGCGTGATGGCCGAATGCGAGGACGAGGCCCTGTTGGCCGAGGTCGTGGACGGCATCGTGGACGCGGTCGCGCGCGCGGCACGGGCGGCCTGAAGGCGCCCCGCTCCCGCTCCCCTCTCACCCTTGCCCAAATACCTCCGGGGGTGCGGGGGCAGAGCCCCCGCCGCGTGACGCCAATGCCGAGAGGACACGCGCGACAAGGGCGTCCACCGCCTCGGTCCCGTCCACCGCCATGACCGGCATCGGCAGCCGCGACAGCCAGTCCTCGTGCCCGCGCCGCGACCGGCCGTCAAAGGCGGGATCGTCGTAGCAGGCGGCCCAGTCCAGGAAACTCTCGTGGATCGCCTGCATGTCGCCGCCGGGCAGGATGCGGTCGCCGAAGCGCGCCGCCTCGCGCCTGCGCAGCCGTTCCAGCCGCAGGGGCGTCGGGGTGTCCACGAACACGGTCAGATGGGCGTCGTGGATCAGCTCGGTGCCCCAGCTGACCAGTGACCCCGACACGACCCAGCCCGCGCTGTCGCGGATCCAGGCGCGGATCAGCGCGCGGCGTTCCTGGGGCAGGCGGCGGGTGGTGAAGGGAGGATCGGTCGGATACCAGTAGGCGTCGTCGGTGTCCACGAACGGCACTGCCAGCCGAGGGGCCAGCGCCCGGCCCAGCGTCGTCACCCCGGCGCAGGCCGCGCCGGTGATGTGCACCCGCGCCGTCCCGGCTGCCAGGCCGCCCGTCACCCCTTCTTCCCCTCCGCGCTGTCCTCGATGACGTATTTCTGCAGGGCGATGATCTGCAGCCAGAGGAACAGGAACAGCGCGATCGGAAAGCCGAAGGTCTCGATCGCGACCCAGGCTTCGGTGGACATGGTGCGCCAGACCACCTCGTTGCCGATGGCCAGGACCGTGAAGGCCGCCGTCAGGCGACGGGTCAGGATCATCCAGCCTTCGCGGCGCATCGGGATCAATTCGCCGATGACGTATTCCAGCCACGACCGCTTGATCAGCAGACCGGTGCCGAGCAGGGCCGCGAACAGGCCGTAGACGATCGTCGTCTTGATCTTGAAGAACCGCTCGTCGTTGAACCATACGGTCAGGCCACCGAACACGATCACCAGGACCGCCGTCAGCACCTGCATCCGGCTGACCTTGCCCGACAGCCACCACAGCGCCGCGATCGAGGCCAGCAGCACCGGCACGAACCCCGCCGTCACCACGATGAACCCCGAATAGTCGGTCCTGCCGATGGTGAAGGTCTCGTCCTTGAGCCAGGTGTAGACCGCGAAGAACCCCAGCGCGGGGCCCAGTTCCAGCACGTTCTTCACCCAGGGATTCACCTGCTGACCCGACATCCGCACCCTTCCTCAGCCACCAACCTGAACTATCACGGCCCCCGCGGCGATCAACGCCATAAGTGCCAGCCGCGCGCGGCCAACCGTCTCGCCCAGCATGGCCCAGCCCAGAAGTGCCGCGAAAACGGTCGAGGTCTCGCGCAGGACGGCGGCTTGCCCCACCTTGTCGATCCGGGTGGCCAGCATGACACCGCCGAAGCTGACGAAGGCGACCAGCGCCCCCAGCGCGCCCTTCATCGCGAGGATCCGCCAGCCGGGTGGCAGGCCGGTGCGGCGCAGGCGCAGGGCGGCCATCAGCGGGAAGTCGAGCGCGGTCAGCAGGAAGAACCAGGCGAGGAAGGTGAAGGG
>CAYYOE010000319.1:0-3894 GCA_964473055.1 uncultured Rhodobacterales bacterium
TGGCGCTGGGCGAGGCGACCAAGACCGTGCCCTATGTGGCCGACGCGCTGAAGTGTTACCGCTTCACCGTGCGCTGGGGGGTGGAAACCACCACCGACGACGCCGAGGGCGCATTGACCGCGACCAGCGCCGCGCGCCCGGATGCGGGCGCGATCCGCGCTGCCCTGCCTGCCTTTCGCGGCGATATCCTGCAGGTGCCGCCGAAGGTGTCTGCAGTGAAGGTGGATGGCGCGCGGGCCTACGATCTCGCGCGTGAGGGCGAGGCGTTCGAACTGGCGGCACGGCCACTGCATGTCGAAAGACTGGACCTGATCGCCACGCCCGACGCCGACACCGCCGAATTCGAGATGGTCTGCGGCAAGGGCGGCTACGTCCGCGCCATCGCCCGCGACCTGGGCCGCGCGCTGGGCTGCCTTGGCCATGTGGCCGCCCTGCGCCGCGTCTGGTCCGGTCCCTTCGACGCGGCCGATGGCCTGTCGCTCCACGACATCGACCGGCTCGCGGCGGACGGCACGCTCGACGCGCGGCTGCTACCGATCGAGACCGCGCTCGACGCCCTGCCCGAAGCGCGACTGTCTGCCGATGGCGCGGCGCGCGTGCAGAACGGCAATCCGGGTGCCGTGATCGCGACGACGGCGGGTTGGGGCGACGAGGTCTGGGCCAGCCACGGCGGCCGCGCGCTGGGCGTCGGCACCTACCGGTCGGGCGAATTCCACCCGGCGCGCGTGTTCCAGGCGTGACCACCCGGCATCACGTCAAGGGCGATGCCGTGTCGGTCGCCGTCTACTCTCCGTGCGAGGCCTACCGCTACCTGCTCACCCGCACCTGGGACCCGCAGGGCCCCCGTGCCCTTTTCGTGATGTTGAACCCCTCGACCGCGACCGAGGCGCAGAACGACCCCACCGTGGAACGCTGCGAACGCCGCGCCCGCGCGATGGGCTTCGGCGCCTTCCGCGTGACCAACATCTTCGCCTGGCGCGACACCGATCCCGCAGCCCTGTATCGCGCGGCCGATCCGGTCGGACCGGACAATGACGCCGCCATCGCCGACAGCGCGCCCTGGGCCGATTTCATCCTCTGCGCCTGGGGCACCCATGGCGCACATCTGGGCCGCGGCGCCGAAGTCGACCGATTGCTGCGCGGCACCGGGCGCGCTCTGCATGTCCTCGGTCTGACAAAGGACGGCCACCCGCGCCATCCGCTTTACATCGCCTACGCCGCCCAGCCCCTGCCGTGGGGTGCCAACCTCGGCTGACCCTCGCCCGGCGCCATGCGGTCCGCGACAATGGCGGCCCGAAGCGCACTTGCGGGGATGCCGCGCGCGTTCACCCGAAGATCGCGGTCGGACAGGTTCGGCACACCGACGACAACCGCGATCGTGGCACCGTTTACCAACACCAGTCCGTCGCGCCGGTTCTTCGATGGCCGGGTTCGCACGAGCATCGGACCCCGGAACCTGCGGGGGTCCAGGTCGATGTGCAGGACATCGCGTCCGGGCAGGAAGCCCGGCACCTGCGCGACGGACGCGCGCCCGCCGCCCCAGGGCCAGACCCACCATGTCCGCGGCGCTCGGATGTCCGCCGCCACATGTTCCGGCAGGAACGCGAAGGCGGTCATGACCCTCCCTCCGGCGGCAAGACAGGCGACAGCACCGGCGCATCGTCATCGGCATCCGGGTCGCCCGGGGCATCGACATCGTCGGTCACCGGCACCAGCGGCCCGGCCTGGTCCGGGTCGTCCGGGTCGTCCGGGTCCGACGGATCCGTCGAGAGATCGTCGGCCAGGTCAGGCTCCAGCACGCCCGATACCAGATGAATGTCGTCCAGCGGCGGCTCGGTCAGTCCGGGAAACCGCGCTTCCGCCATTGCATCCCCCTGGGCGACGCGCACCCAGGCCCCGTCCTCGCCCTGGCCCGAGGTCATCTCGGGCTCGGGTCCGTTTCGCGCGAGGTGGAATTCCAGCCGGTCCTCGCCGGGCACGAAATCGGCAAACGCCGCGCTCCCGTCCCCCGGCGCCATGGCGAAGGTTGTCGCGACGAATTCCGGCGATTCACCGTCCCCATCCTCGGTGTCCGTCGGCACCCCGGGATCCGGCGCCGGCATCGGTGGCGCCGGATCGGTCCCCGTGTCCGGCATCCAGCCGTCATCCAGCGCATCGGGCCCGCTACCTGGCCCGAACCCTGCCGATGCGGCGATGTCATCGCTGTCGTCGTCGTCCGCGCCGCCACTGCCCGATCCGCCATCCAGCATGCTCGGCAGAATGGCCAGCGGCAGCAACCCCAGAAGGAGTAGCACCCACATCACCCGAATTCCCTTGACCCCAGGATCGAGATACCATCCGGAAGTTGACGGACGATGAGGTCCACCCCGACACTTGTACGCAAAATCGGTGGACCCGGGCAGGACCGCCACGCACGGAGGACCGGGGTTTTCCGCCCTGCGCGAGCATGTTAGGCACCGCGTCCATGGTTGCTCCACCTTCCAGAACCGAACCAGACGCCTCGCCCGGCAACGAGTCCGGAACCGAAACAGGCGCCGACGCAGGACTTGCCTCCGAGATCGCGGCGCTGCGGGCCGAGGTCGCCCGGCTGAACGCGCATCGCTTCGTTCGCAACCTCAACTCGCCCGGGCGCATGTTGGCCTTCAACTTTGCGCGGGGACTCGCGCTGGGTCTCGGCACCGTGTTGGGTGCGTCGATCCTCGTATCGGTCTCGGTCTATCTGCTCGCGCAGATCGATTTCCTGCCGATCATCGGTGACTGGGCGGCCCAGATCGCCCGCGAGATCGAAGAGGCCCGCTGAACCCGGCCTCCCCTTCATCCTTGTCCAAGTACCTCGGGGGGAAGGGCGCGCGACCGCGCGACCCGGGGGGCAGCGCCCCCCGACGTCCAACCGACCAACCCGCGAATCCGCTTCCCTTGCGCGGTGTTTTCCCCTACACGCGCGCATCCGCCGGGCCGCTTGCGCCTCGGCGGTCCCTCCACGGGCCTTGCTGGACGACATCCCGGCTTGCGCCATTGCCTCTGAAAGGAGATCCCGATGTCGATCACTGCCGAAGTGAAGAGCCAACTGATGAAGGACTATGCCACCAAGGACGGCGACACCGGGTCGCCCGAAGTCCAGGTGGCGATCCTGTCCAGCCGCATCGCGACCCTGACCGACCACTTCAAGACCCACGCGAAGGACAACCATTCGCGCCGTGGCCTTCTGAAGATGGTCGCCCTGCGCCGCAAGCTGCTCGACTACGTCAAGCGCAAGGACCCCGCGCGCTACCAGTCGCTGATCGAACGGCTCGGCCTGCGCCGCTGATCATCGGCGGGCGCAACCCGACTGCTTCAGGACGACGAACCCCGGGCCTTCGCCCCGGGGTTTTTCATGTCTGCCGCCCGCCGTTTGTCCGGGCCTTCCCGTCCCGGGTTTCCAAGTCGTCGAAACTGCGGTATGGCCCGCCGATCTGAGACGTGACGCTCCGACCCCGGCGCATGGAATGAGGAAGGGGTCTGCGGCAATGGGGCCGCGAACCATAGGGCACTCGGACCGCCGAGATAGGCCCAGACAGGAAACGACATGTTCAACGTTACACGAAAATCCATCCAGTGGGGCGAGGAGACGCTGACCCTGGAAACGGGCAAGATCGCCCGGCAGGCCGACGGGTCGGTCATCGCCACCCTGGGCGAGACCAGCGTCATGGCCAACGTCACCTTCGCCAAGGCGCCGAAGCCCGGGCAGGACTTCTTCCCGCTGACCGTGCATTACCAGGAACGCTATTACGCCGCGGGCAAGGTGCCCGGCGGCTTCTTCAAGCGCGAGGCGCGTCCGTCCGAAAAGGAAACGCTGACCTCGCGCCTGATCGACCGGCCGATCCGTCCGCTGTTCGTCGACGGGTTCAAGAACGA
>CAYYOE010000320.1:0-3860 GCA_964473055.1 uncultured Rhodobacterales bacterium
TTCGCCGCGGGGCTGGTGGCGACCGACGCGATCTTCTACTCGGCCGCGTCGGGCGTGGGCCGGCCAGTGGTGTATCTGGGTGCCAAGACCGGGCGCGACGGCGTCGGCGGCGCAACCATGGCCAGCGCCGAATTCGACGACACTATCGAGGAAAAACGCCCGACCGTGCAGGTCGGCGACCCCTTCACCGAAAAGCGCCTGCTGGAGGCATGCCTGGAACTGATGGCGTCCGGCGCCGTCATCTCGATCCAGGACATGGGTGCGGTGGGGCTGACCTGTTCGGCGGTGGAAATGGGGGACAAGGGCGGCCTCGGCATCCGCCTGAACCTCGATGCCGTGCCGCAACGCGAAGCAGCGATGACCGCCTACGAGATGATGCTGTCGGAATCCCAGGAACGGATGCTGATGGTCCTGAAGCCCGAACGCGAGGGCGAGGCCCGCGCGATCTTCGAGAAATGGGATCTCGACTTTGCCGTGGTCGGCGAGACCATCCCCGAGGACCGCTTCCTGATCATGCACGGCAACACCGTGAAGGCCGACCTGCCCCTGTCGCAACTGTCCAGCCAGGCGCCGGAATATGACCGCCCCTGGGTGGCCACGCCTGCCCCCGCGCCCCTGTCCGAGATCCCCGAGGTCGATCCCATCGTGTGCCTCCGCGCCCTGATCGGATCGCCCAGCTACGCCCACAAGGCCTGGGTCTGGGAACAGTATGACAGTCAGGTCGGCGCCGACACGGTGCGCACGCCGGGCCTCGGCGCCGGAGTGGTGCGGGTGCATGGGACCGACAAGCTGCTGGCCTTCACCTCGGACGTGACGCCCCGCTATGTGAAGGCGAACCCGGAGGAAGGCGGCAAGCAGGCCGTCGCGGAAGCCTGGCGCAACCTGATCGCCTGCGGCGCGACGCCGCTTGCCGCAACCGACAACCTGAATTTCGGCAACCCCGAGAAGCCCGAGATCATGGGCCAGCTTGTCGGCGCCATCCAGGGCATCGGCGCCGCCTGCCGCGCGCTCGACTTCCCGATCGTGTCGGGCAACGTCAGCCTGTACAACGAAACCGACGGTCGCGGCATCCTGCCCACCCCCACCATCGGCGGTGTCGGCCTGATCGATCACGTCGACAGCCTGATCGCCGCCCTGCCCCAGCCCGGAATGCTGGCGCTGGTGCTGGGCGACAGCCGCGGCCACCTCGGCCAGTCCGCCCTGCTGGCCGAAATGTGGGGCCGCGAGGACGGCGATGCCCCGCCCGTCGATCTGGACATTGAACGCCGCCACGGTGACTTCATCCTCGCGAACCGCGCCCTGATCCACGCCTGCGCCGACCTGTCGGACGGCGGGCTGGCCCTGGCCGCCTTCGAGATGGCCGAAGCCGCGGGCATCGGGCTGTCGCTCGTCCCGGGCGACATCCCGACCCTCTTCGGCGAGGATCAGGGGCGCTACCTGATCGCCTGCTCGCTGGAATCGGCAGACGACCTGATGGTTGCGGCCGGCCGCGCCGGCGTTCCGCTGGCGGTTGTAGGCCGGTTCGGCGGCGACAGCGTGTGCCTTGGCCCCACCGATGCCCCGCTGACCAGCCTGTCCGACCTCTATCGCAGCGCATTCGCTGCTGCACTTTTCGGCTCGCCGCTTGCGGGGGACTGACGGCTGACCTAGATTCAGCTCAAACCAGCGAGGCCGCCGATGGCAATGGAAGCGCGAGACATCGAGCATCTGATCCGGGAAACCTTCCCGCAGGCGAAGATCACGATCACCGACCTGGCGGGCGACGGCAATCACTATGCCGCCGAGGTGATCGACCCCAGCTTCAAGGGAATGAACCGCGTGCAGCAACAACGCGCCGTCTATGCCGCGCTGAAGGGCCGGATGGATGGCCCCAACGGCGCCCTCCACGCACTTGCGCTGACCACGAAGGCGCCGGACTGATGCTGCCAGCGCTGCTGCTTCTGGTGGTGGTCGTCGTGGCCGTGGTGCTGATTGCGGGCCGCGCGCGCACCGATCACCGCGATGACGACGACGACGGCCCCGGCCGCCCACGCCGCGTCCGCGTGCGGACCGAAACGCCCCCCCGTCGCTGACACTCCCGCGCCCTGCGCCAGATGATGACCGAAGGACACACCCCATGACCGCCCCAACGACCGCCCAGGACCAGATCCGCGACACGATCGAGAAGAACGACGTGGTGCTCTACATGAAGGGCACCAAGGCGATGCCGCAGTGCGGGTTCTCGTCGCGTGTGGCAGGTGTCCTGAACTACATGGGCGTCGAATTCGTCGATGTGAACGTGCTGGCCGATGAAGGGATCCGGCAGGGGATCAAGGATTTTTCCGACTGGCCGACGATCCCGCAGCTCTATGTGAAGGGCGAATTCGTCGGCGGCTGCGACATCATCACCGAGATGACCCTGTCGGGCGAGCTGGACCAGTTGTTCGAGACCAAGGGCGTCACCTTCGACAAGGCCGCCGCCGAGAAGATCCGCGAAGCGAACGCCTGAAGCGAACGACTCGCGGTACTGGGGAAAGGCGGGCCATGACCGAAATCCTGCCTTGGCTGGTCGGACCAGCCATCGTCGCGGTGGCCCTGTTCTTCATCGTCCGGTCCGTCATCGGCGCGCAGAAAAAGCGCGCCGCGGTGTTGCAGGATCTCGCCCTGCGCCGCCGCTGGCAGGTGGACGACCGCCCGAGCCGGTGGCGCAATCCCGCGGTGCTGACCCTGGTCCCGCCCGAAGGTGGCTGGCGGATCGCGACGACCTGCGCCAAGTCGCAATCAGGCGGCGGGCGGCGGGCTGGCTGGACGACCTTTCACAGCGAAACACCCGCGCTGTCCTCGGGCCGGCTCGTCCTGCTTCCGGCCATGGCGGGTGCGGGGGCAACCACCCCGGCCGCCGCGATGGCGATGATGGGCGGGGTGCCCGCAGCCTTTCTGCTACGGCAGTTCTTCGGAAAAGACATGGGGGCAGACCTGGGCTCGCTGGAAACGCTTCCCGGCGACTACGGGGGAATCACGCTGATGGCCAGCCCTGGCACCACCCCGCCGCGCGATCCCTTGGGTCTTGCCTGCGCGCTGTCCGACCTGACCGAACCCGCAGGGGCCGTGATCGACGCGGACGGCCTGCGCCTGCGCATGGCCATGGCTGACGAGGATGCGCTGGAAAGTCTGGCGGATCAGGGCGTGACCCTTTCCCGCGCGATGGCCGCCGCGTTGTAGTGCCCCCGCGCGGGGCCATTGCGTCAGTCGACAGGCGTCAGTGCGACAGGCAGCCGTCCAGCAGAGCCCGGTCCTCGCCCGTTTCACCGTCGTGCCAGTACAGCGTTGCCTCGTGCTGGCCCTTCGACCACCAGACGTAGTGCGACCCGTCCGACGGCCAGCCATACCGCGCCCCCGAAGCGGCGGGTTCCGGCAACAGCGCAACCTGACGTCCCTCGACCACCAGCACCGCAACGGACCCACCCGCACCGTCGTTCACATAGGTGACGGGCACCTGCACCCCACGCTCGCATTCGTAGGTCACGCCCACCAGCGACAGATCGGCCAGGGCCATGCCCGGCACCACGGCAAAGGCCAGAACCAACCCGGCCCGCATCATGACGCGAGCCTGTCTTCGGCCTGTTCCACCATCGCCTCGATCCGGCCCGCGGCGGCCTCCAGCGCCTCGACGGCACGGGGCGGCACGATCAGCCGCGGCCCTTGCGTCGACGACTCCGGCACCTCGGACGCGCCGGGCGCAGGGGGGGCCGCCTGCAACCTCTCCAGGTCGGCGGCCATCTTCGCCATCCGGTCCTCGACCACGCGCAGTTGATCCTCCAGCCCGGCGGTCCGGTCGGCCAGCATCAGCCCGGCCATCAGCAGCATGCGGCTTTCGGGCA
>CAYYOE010000321.1:0-3853 GCA_964473055.1 uncultured Rhodobacterales bacterium
GGGGTCATGAGCATGGGCATGGGTCCGGGGTTGCCCGGCGCGGGGCGATGGGGCAGCCGCGCCGGGCAGGGCGGATCAGAAGATGCCCTTGAAGTCGTCGATGTTCGACGCGTCGTAGACGAACGGATCGGCCATCGCGCCTTCGCTGCCATCGTCCAGCGTCAGGCTGCCCATGCGGCCCATGGGGATCGTCGCGCCCGGTCCCGCCGTCGCAGCGCCGGTGGCCAGCTGGTGCGCCAGGTAGGCCGCGGAATAGCCCAGGTCGATCGGGTTCCAGATCGCGAAGGACTGAGACGCGCCCGACGCGATCGCGCCCGCCATCTCGGACGGCAGGCCCAGGCCCGTGACGTTGACCTGCCCCACCTTGCCCGCATCTTCCACCGCGCGGGCGGCGGCGACGATGCCCACCGACGTCGGCGCGATGATCGCCTTCAGGTCAGGGAAGGACTGCATCAGGCCCTGTGCCTCGCGGTAGGACTTGTCGGCCAAGTCGTCGCCATAGACGGTCGTCACCACCTCGATGCCGGGGTAGTTGCCCATCACCTTGTTCATTTCCTCGATCCAGGTGTTCTGGTTCGTGGCGGTGGCCGACGCCGACAGCACCGCGACCTGCCCGCCGTCGGGCAGGTGGTCGGCGGCCAGCTTGATAATCATGTTGCCGATCAGCGGGTTCGACGAGGGGTTCAGGTGCAGTTGCCGCCCCTCGGGCGCCACGCCCGAATCCCAGCTGATGACGGTGATCCCGCGGTCCATGGCGCGCCGCAGCGCTGGCACCAGGGCGTCGCGGTCGTTGGCCGACACGGCGATGGCATCCACCTGCTGCGCGATCAGGGCGTTGATCACCTCGATCTGGCCCTCGGCGGTGGTGTTCGTCGGACCGGTATAGATGATCTCGACATTGCCCAGTTCCGCCGCCGCTTCCTCGGCGCCCTTGGCGGCGGCTTCGAAAAAGCCGATCCCCAGCGCCTTGACCACCAGTGCGATGCGCACCGTGTCCTGCGCCTGGGCCGCGCCGCCTGCCAGCATCATCGCCGCCAGCGCGCTTCCCCCCAACATCCGTCTTGTAATGCCCATGTCGTCCTCCCTTTGAGCGTTCTTGTTCCGGGGGCGTTCTGCGGCCATTGCGTTGCCGTTCAGCCTGCCCCCACTTCCGCCGCGGTGCCTGTCTGCGCCACGATCAGCCGTATCTCCGCCGCATCCAGCATCGACGCCGCGCGGTCGGTCAGTCCTTCATCGGTGATCACCACATCGATCCGGTCGAGCGCGCAGAGCACGAGGCTCGACCGGCGGTCGAACTTGGAACTGTCCACCAGCACCACCAGTTCGTCCGCGCGCCCGATCAGCTTTTCCTCGGCCTGGATCAGCAGCGGGTCCGATTCCATCAGCCCCAACGGCCCCAGCCCGTGCGCCCCCATGAACATGCGCCGGGCATAGAAGTTGCGCGTCATGTCCGCATCGAAGGGCGACAGGATGATGTTCTGTTCGCGGTAGATCGCGCCGCCAGGCACGAGGACCGTGTTCTTGGAATGCTTCAGCAGGTGTTCCGCGATGGGAAAGCTGTTGGTCAGCACCTGCAGGCGTCGCGTGGCCAGCGGGTGCACCATCTGGAAGGTGGTCGTGCCGCCGTTGACGATGATCGCCTCGCCGTCCTCGCACAGCGCCACGGCCTCGCGGGCGATGGCCTGTTTCTGGGCGATGTTGATCGCCTGGTTGACCGAGAACGGCCGCCCAGCCAGCCCCGGCAGACCCGAGGACGGCGTCAGCGCCTCGGCCCCGCCGCGCACCCGGCGCAGGCGCTTCTGCATGTGCAGCGTGGCGATGTCGCGCCGGATCGTCGCCTCGGAACTCGACGTCAGCGACACCAGGTCGCCCACGGTCGCCACCGGGCGTTCCTGCACCGCCGATAGGATGATCCTGTGCCGTTCCTTTTCGTGCATCGGCGCCTCCCCACGGATCAGGGTTTGCCGATTCCAGCCGCAAGTCAATCATTATCTGTCATCTCCAATCATGCTGCACTGCAGAATGATTGGAGATGATCGAAAACGGTTGACACCGACGGCGCCGGATTCCAGCATCCGGACGACAGGGGCGGACCATCGCGCCGGGGGAGGACCATCATGCTGACACGCGGGAGCCGCCTGCCGAACCCGTGGGACAGCACCCGCGCGGCCGGCATGACCGAGCCCGAGAAGCTGCTGTATCGGTCGAACCTGCTGGGGTCGGACAAGCGGATCACGAACTATGGCGGCGGCAATACCTCGGCCAAGGTGGTGCAGCCCGACCCGCTGACGGGCGATCCGGTCGAGGTGCTGTGGGTCAAGGGATCGGGCGGCGACCTGGGGTCGATCCGGATGGACGGCTTTGCCACGCTCACCATGGACCGGCTGCGCGCGCTGAAGGGGCTTTATCGCGGCCCGGCGCACGAGGACGAGATGGTGGGCCTTCTGCCGCACTGCACCTTCGGCCTGAACCCGCGCGCGGCGTCCATCGACACGCCGCTCCACGCCTTCGTGCCGCGCGCCCATGTCGACCACATGCACCCCGACGCGATCATCGCCATCGCGGCGTCCGTCGACTCGCAGGCGATCACGCGGCAGGTGTTCGGCGATACGATCGGCTGGATTCCCTGGCGGCGGCCGGGGTTCGAACTGGGCCTGTGGCTGGAGCGGTTCTGCACCGAGAACCCGGATGCCAAGGGCTGCGTGCTGGAAAGCCACGGGCTGTTCACCTGGGACGACGACGCCGAGGCCTGCCACGCGCTGACTATCGACACGATCAACCGCGCCATCGCCTGGTTTGAGGACCGGACCGCCGGGGTGGCCCCCTTTGGCGGGGCACGCCACGCCAGTCTGCCCGCCGACACGCGCGCCGACATCGCGGCGCGGCTGATGCCCGCGATCCGGGGGTTGGTGTCGGGCGGGCAGCCGATGGTCGGGCATTTCACCGACGCGCCCGAGGTGCTGGACTTTGTGAACGCCCGCGACATGGCCGCGCTGGCCGCGCTGGGCACCTCCTGCCCCGATCATTTCCTGCGCACCAAGATCCGGCCCCTGGTGGTCGATTTCGACCCAGCCGCGCCGGATGTGGAAACGGTGCTGGCCGGGCTGGGCGACAGTGTCGCGGCCTATCGCGCCGACTACTCAGCCTACTACGACCGCTGCAAAAGGCCCGACAGCCCGCCCCTGCGCGACCCAAACGCCGTGGTCTACCTGGTTCCCGGCGTCGGCATGATCACCTTCGCCCGCGACAAGGCCACCGCCCGCGTCTCGGCCGAGTTCTACGGCAACGCGATCAACGTGATGCGCGGGGCCCATGCCGTCAGCACCTATCGCGGGCTAGCCGAACAGGAAGCCTTCGACATTGAATACTGGCTGCTGGAGGAGGCGAAGCTGGCCCGGATGCCAAGGCCCAAGGCCCTGGCGGGCCGGGTGGCGCTGGTCACGGGCGGCGCGGGCGGGATCGGCACCGCCACCGCCGACCGGCTGGCGCGCGAGGGCGCCTGCGTGGTGCTGGCCGACATCGACGAGGCCGCACTGGACCGGGTGCGCGCCGAATTGGCCGCACGCCATTCGCCCGACGTGATGCGCAGCGTGCAGATGGACGTCACCAGCGAGGCGGCGGTCGAGGCGGCGTTCGCACTCGCCGCGCGGGAGTTCGGCGGTATCGACATCCTGGTGTCGAACGCCGGCATTGCGTCGTCGGCGCCCATCGAGGACACGACGCTGGACCTGTGGAACCGCAACATGGACATCCTGTCCACGGGGTATTTCCTGGTCAGCCGCGCGGCGTTCCGGCTGATGCAGCGCCAGCGCATGGGCGGGTCGGTGGTGTTCGTGGGGTCGAAGAACGGCCT
>CAYYOE010000322.1:0-3850 GCA_964473055.1 uncultured Rhodobacterales bacterium
CGGTTTCCCGCACGCCAGTTTTCAAGACTGGAGCCTTCAACCACTCGGCCACGCTTCCGTCCGGCGGGTATCGTGTAGACATGTCAGCGGTCGGGCGTCCAGCCCCGATGCTCAGGTCAGGGCGCCGCGGAGCCGCTGGAGGTGCGCGGCTACGTCATGGGCGCCGACCGCAGCCTCCCGGATCAGGCCGTCGAAATGCCTTGTGAAGAAGCCCACGCGCTCGCGATCGCGGAAAGTGACGTAGTGTCGTCCGAGGTACAGAACCGCGATCAGCGGCCCGAAGATCGTGACCGGGGCCGAGAACACGCGGCGCGCATCGTAGAGGAACAGCCGCAGCGTGGGATACAGCTGCGCGTGTAGCGTCGCCATGTGATCAAGCTGGGCGAGACGCAGATCCCTGGGCAGCCCTTCGTAATATCCTTCACCGCGGGCGAAGCTGGAGAGTTCGTGCAGGGGCAGGGCAATCTCGTAGTCAGACCGTGCACCGCGCATCCACGCCAGACGGTCCTCGGACGCCCCGATGGCCTGATCGGTCGAGCGGCCCAGTTCGGGCGTGTATTCCCAGGTCAGCACCGCACGTGTCTTGAGCATGTCGGGCAGGGTCGCCGGGACATGGCGGATCTTGTAGCCTTCGGCTTCCTGGTGCCAGGCAAAGATCGTCTCGTCCACAAGGGCGCGGGGCGCCTCGGACACGCTCATCGAGGCAGCAAGCAGGTCCGCGGTGCGCTCGCGCCGGTCGGTCAGGCCCAGAAGCCAGTCGGAGGATACGCCAAGGGTGGCGGCGCAATTCGCCACGACCTGCGCATTGGGCAGGCGCGGGCCGTCCTCGCCAAGGAGCTGCGAGATGGTGGACCGGTCAACCCCCACGGAACGGGCGAGCGCTGCCTGCGACGTGGCGCGCAGGGCCATCGCCTCGGCCAGACGTCGGCGGAACAGGGTGGCACGGTCGCGTTTGTCGATTCTATCCATCATCAGTGCATTATATCACCGACGTAGAGTTTTTGGTGCGAATGTTCCAACTGCCCTGCGATGGTGGGGTGGTCTATGACAGCGCCATGACAGTTCGGGACAAGGTGTCGGTTTGAACAGGGATCGGGCCTGGGTCGAGTGGCCGACCATCGCCGTACTGGCACTGTGCTATGGGCTATGGGGACTGTCCACCACGCTGCTCTGGCAGATCTGGCCTCCAGGCGCCTTCGCGATCCTGACCGCCGCGATCGCGCTGCATTCCTCGGTCCAGCACGAGGTGCTGCACGGGCATCCGTTCCGCCATCCGGGGGGAAATGCCGTTCTGGTGTTTCCGGCACTGGGGCTCTTCGTGCCGTATCTGCGGTTCCGCGACACGCATCTTGCCCATCACCTCGACGCGGTGCTGACCGATCCCTACGACGACCCGGAAACGAACTACCTCGACCCCGCGGTCTGGCACCGGCTGCCACGCTGGCATCGTGCCGTGCGGGAGATGAACAACACGCTGCTCGGGCGCCTTCTGATCGGTCCTGCCGTGGGGATGGCGGCCTTTGTTGCGGGCGATCTTCGTGCCATCCGGGCCGGGGACCGGCCTGTGCTTGCTGCCTGGCTGTGGCATCTGCCGGCGGTTGCTGTTTCGGGGGCCTGGGTGATCTGGGCCGACGTGCCCGTCTGGGCCTGGCTGGTCGCCTGCTACCTTGCAATGTCGCTCTTGAAGATCCGGACATTCCTGGAACATCAGGCGCATGAGCGTGCGCGCGGACGCACGGTGGTGATCGAGGATCGTGGCCCGTTGTCCTGGCTGTTCCTGAACAACAATCTCCATGTCGTGCATCACATGCATCCCCGCGTGCCCTGGTACCGCCTTCCCGGGATCTATGCGGCGAACCGCGAGCGGTATCTGGCCCGCAACGAAGGCTATGTCTTTTCCAGCTATGCCGAGATCTTTCGCCGCTATCTGCTGCGCGCGAAGGATCCGGTGCCGCATCCGCTCTACCAGCCGCGCGATTCGTGATCCGCGCCGGCGCCGGACTGGCGTCGGCCACGGCGCCGTGGCACTGCGGCGGGCATGGAGATCTGGGTCCTAGTCTCGTTGGCGGCCGCGGCGGTTCAGACCGTCCGCTTCCTGATACAAAAGCGCCTGCGGGGCGCCGGGCTGTCCGTGGGCGGGGCCTCGTTCTCGCGTTTCCTGTTCGGCGCCCCCCTCGCGCTGATGCTCGCGGCCGCCGTGTCCGCGACGGGGCAGGGGGTGCCGGGAATGCCGGCGGATTTCTGGGGATGGGCTGCGCTGGGCGGCGCTGCGCAGGTGGCCGGCACGCTGGCCACCGTGGCGTTGTTCTCGACCCGGGCGTTTGCGGTCGGAATTGCCTTCACCAAGACCGAGACGATCCTGGTCGTCCTGGGGTCGTCGGTCCTGCTGTCCGAGGGTGTCTCCGTGCCCGCGCTTGCCGCGATCCTGGCGGGGTTGGTGGGTGTCGCCGTCCTGTCCTTGCCGAGGGGGCAGGCGGGCCTTGTGTTCGACAGTCGCGCGGTGGCCCTGGGGCTGGCGGCAGGGACGGGGTTCGCGTTGGCGGCGGTTGCCTACCGTGCGGCCGCGCTGTCGCTGGGGCACGGGGCGGCCTTCGATCGGGCTGTGGTGACGCTGGCCGCCGTCCTGACCATCCAGACCGGGCTGATGCTGGCGCTTCTTGCGGTCCGCGAACCCGGCGAAATCGCCCGCGTGATCCGCGCATGGCGGTCCACGATGCTGGTCGGATTGACCGGCATGCTGGGGTCGCTCGGCTGGTTCTGGGCCTTCGCGCTGGAGAATGCCGCGCATGTGCGCGCACTTGGGCAGGTCGAACTGGTGTTTTCGGTGCTGGCCGGGGCGCTGGTGCTGGGCGAGAGGATCACGCGGCGCGAAGTGGTCGGCATAGTTATCCTCGGGGCCTCGGTCGTGGCCCTGGTGCTGGTGGTCTGAAGGTCTTTCCATCGCCCACCCTTTCCAACCCCGATGCCCGCCGCTATGACCGCGCCCTGATCCAACGGGGGCCGGACATGCAGGGCAGCGCCAATCTCAACGTCATGGTCAAGGCGGCCCGCCGGGCCGCGCGCAGCCTGCTGAAGGATTTTCGCGAGGTCGAGAACCTGCAGGTCAGCGCCAAGGCGCCGGGTGACTTCGTGTCCAAGGCCGATCTGGCGGCCGAAGCGATCCTGAAGGAGGACCTGCTGGGCGCGCGTCCGACATATGGCTGGATGGCCGAGGAAAGCGCCGAGATCGAGGGCGAGGACCCGACACGCCGCTGGATCGTCGATCCGCTGGACGGCACCACGAACTTCCTGCACGGCATCCCGCACTGGTCGATCTCGATCGCGCTGGAACACAAGGGCGAGATCGTCGCGGGGGTGATCTATGACGCGCCCAAGGACGAGATGTTCATGGCCGAGAAGGGGCAGGGCGCCTGGCTGAACACCCAGCGCCGCCTGCGCGTGTCGCAGCGGTCGCGCCTGACCGAGGGGCTGTTCGGCACCGGATTGCCGTTCGGCACACGGGGCGATCTGCCGGCGATGCTGAAAGATCTTGCGCGCGTCCTGCCCGGGTGCGCGGGCGCACGGCGTCTGGGGTCGGCGGCGCTTGACCTGGCCTGGGTGGCGGCAGGCCGCTATGACGGGTTCTGGGAACGCCGTCTCAACCCCTGGGATATCGCGGCGGGAATCATACTCGTGCGCGAGGCTGGCGGATTCGTCGAGCCGATCCGTCCGGGCGACGACCTGCTGGACAAGGGCAGCGTGATCGCTGCGAGCGAAACAATGTTTGCGTCCTTCGCGGAACTGGTCCGCGGCAGTTAACGGTTTCCTCGCAATCACCGACACCTTGCCCCATTCACGCCACGTTCATTGA
>CAYYOE010000323.1:0-3846 GCA_964473055.1 uncultured Rhodobacterales bacterium
GCAGCGCCCAGCCCAGGAACAGCGCGAACACCGGCGTCAGGAACGAGAACGACGCCACGCCAGACGCCGGATAGCGTGCCAGAAGCCACAGCCAGAACACGAACCCGCCCGCCACGACGATCACGCCCTGGAACGCCAGCCCGCCCAGATGGATCGGCTGCAGATCGCGCAGAAGCGGGCCGAACAATGGCGCGACCGCGATCAGCACGGGGGCCGAAACCGCGACATACCAGAACAGCTGGGTCTCGGCCCGGACTTCCTTCAGCGGCGTGATCCGCACCAAGAGCGCGCTGCCCATCCAGCCCCAGGCCGCCGCCAGCGCCAGAAGGTCGCCCAGAAGCGACCCTTCGCCCCCGCCGGCCGAGCGGTCGAGGATTGCCCAGGCGGTGCCGGCGAATGCGATGACCAGCCCCAGTCCCTTGCGCGGGGTGATCCGGTCGCCGGGGATGGCCACATGGGCGGCCAGCGCCATCCAGACCGGCATCGAATAGAAGATCACGCTTACGCGCGTGACCGTCGTCAGGTCCAGCGCCACGAACAGGCACAGGAATTCGGCCGCGAAGATCAGGCCCGCCAGCAGCCCCGGCCCCCAGGTGTCGCGCCGCAGGTCCAGCCGCAGCCCGCGCAGGCGCATCCAGATCAGGATCGCCACCAGCGCGATAGCCGACCGGACGCCCGCGAAGAACACCGGCTGCAGCCCGTCGTTCACCACGGCGATGACGACCTGGTTGAACGCCAGCAGCCCCGCGAAGGCGATCAGCGCCGTGGCGCCGAAGGCGTCGATGCGGTCCTTGCGTTCCAATCGCGCCCCCTGCGGCCACCCTTGCCCCGCGATAGGGACGTCCGGGGCGTGGATGGTCAATCCCTTGCAGTCGGCACCCTGACGCGGGACGGTCGCGCGAGGAGACACTGCCATGCGCGACTACCTGATTCTGGATGTCTTTGCCGACCGGCCGCTGGCGGGCAATCCGCTGGCCGTCATCCCCGACGCGCAGGGCCTCAGCCCCGCCGCGATGCAGGCCTTGGCGCGCGAGTTCAACCTTTCCGAGACGGTGTTCCTGATGCCGCCCGCCGACCGGGGCAGCCCGGTGCCCGCCCGCATCTTCACGCCGGGGCGCGAGGTGCCCTTTGCCGGGCATCCGACCGTGGGTGCGGGCGTCGCGCTGGCGCTGGCGGGGTGGGGGCCTGACATCGTGCTGGACCTGGCCGGTGGCCCCGTGGCGATCCGGGCCGCAGGACAGGCCCGGCCGAATGGTTTCGGGCAGGGCCGCGCACGGGTGGAACGGGACGGGCAGCTGGAGCGGCTGCACGGCCTCGACGTGGCGCAGGTGGCCGCCTGCATCGGACTGCCGCCTGACGCGGTGCTGACCGCGACGCATCCGCCGGTCATGGTGTCCTTCGGTCTGCCCTTCGCGCTGGTCGAACTGTCGGGCGCGGCGGCCCTGGCCGCGGCACGCCCCGACACGATGGCCTTCGAGGCGGCGCAGGCCCGCTGGCCCTCGGCCTTCGACTTTGCGACCTACCTCTACGTCCGCGACGGCGACACGGTGCAGGCGCGCATGTTCGCGCCCCTCGACGGCATCACCGAAGACCCCGCCACCGGCAGCGCCGCCGCGGCACTTGCCGCCCTTCTGGCCGAGACGCTGGGGCGCGACATGGCGCTGGCGATCGTCCAGGGCGCCGAGATGGGGCGCCGGTCCGAGATCGCCGTTTCCGCCAGGCTGGACGGCGGGCGTGCGACCGGAATTACGCTGGAGGGGGCGGCGGTGGTGGTGGCGGCGGGCCGGATCGCCGTCTGACACCCGCCCCCGCCTTCGCGCTTTCGATATGCGCCCGGTCTTGCTAGAACTGCGCTCCACCGGTGGGGCAGGGGACGCATGGCCGAGACGACGATCCTGGAACGCTGCGAGGCGCAGGGCCTGCGCCTGACCGACCAGCGCCGCGTGATCGCGGGCGTGCTGGAGGCCGCGACGGACCACCCGGACGTCGAGGAACTGCACGAACGCGCCGCGGCGCTGGATGAACGCATCTCGCTGGCCACGGTGTATCGCACGGTCAAGCTGTTCGAAGAGGCGGGCATCCTGGGGCGGCTGGATTTCGGCGATGGCCGCGCGCGCTACGAGACGACCGACCGCGACCACCACGACCATCTGATCGACCTGGCCACCGGCGAGGTGATCGAATTCGTCGACCCCGAGATCGAGGCGCTGCAGGAACGGATTGCGGCCAAGCTGGGATACCGGCTGAAGGGGCACCGGATGGAGTTGTACGGGGTCAAGCTGAAGAAGGCTTGACCCGGACTGCGGGTCGAGCGACGGGTGGCGGCGACGGCGCCATTCCGGCCGTCTGTCCCCGGACCCTGCATGGCCACTCTGACCACCCCCGCCGACAATTTCCGCGGCAGCCTGTTCATGCTGGCGGGCATGGCGGGATTCGCGCTGGAAGACGCGGTGATCAAGCACCTCTCGGCCTCGCTGTCGGTGGCGCAGATCCTGCTGATGCTGGGGCTTGGCGGCGGTGTGGCCTTCGGCGTGCTGGCGCAGCGGCAGGGCAGCGCCTTCTTCAGCCGCGACTTCTTTGCGCCCCCCGTGCTGGTACGGTTCTGCGGCGAACTGGTGGGGTCGATCGGAATGACCATGGCGCTGGCGCTGGTGGCCCTCTCGCTGACCTCCGCCATCATCCAGGCGCTGCCGGTCCTGACGACGCTGGGCGCGGTGCTGGTCTACCGCGAAACCGTGGGCTGGCGGCGCTGGGCGGCCATCGTGGTGGGCTTCGCGGGCGTGCTGACCGTGCTGCGCCCGTGGAGCGCGAGCTTCGAACCCGCCGCGCTGTTCGCCGTGATGGCGGTGCTGGGCATGGCGCTGCGCGACCTCGCCACCCGGCGGGTGCCCAAGCGCGTGCATACGCTGCAACTGGCCAGCTGGGGCTTTGCCTCGCTGGTGCCGGCGTCGGGCCTTCTGTTCGCTTGGGGCCAGCCCTGGACACCGCTGACCCCCTCGCTTCTTGCCCTGCTGGCGCTGTGCCTGTGCCTTGGGATGCTGTCCTACTACGCCATCATCCAGGCCAACCGCATCGCCGACATGGGCGTGATCGCGCCCTTCCGCTACACCCGCATGGTGTTCGGGCTGACGCTGGGGGTGCTGGTGTTCGGCGAACGGCCCGACCTGTGGGTCTATGTCGGCGCCTGCCTGATCGTGTCGGCGGGCCTGTATACGTTCTGGCGCGAGGTTCAACTTCGTCGCCGCCCCGCCGCTTCCTCCGCCCCCACCCCTTCCGCCCAACCCCCTGGGCCGGTATAGTTACCGCTAACGGACATCCGAAAGGGACAGCCATGACCACCATCATCGACATCGTCGGCCGCGAGATCCTCGACAGCCGCGGCAACCCCACCGTCGAGGTGGACGTGATCCTGGAGGATGGCACCCTGGGCCGCGCCGCGGTGCCCTCGGGGGCCTCCACCGGCGCGCACGAGGCGGTGGAAAAGCGCGATGGCGACAAGTCCCGCTACAAGGGCAAGGGCGTGCGCCAGGCCGTGGCCGCGGTGAACGGCGAACTGGCCGAGGCGCTGGCCGGCATGGACGCGACCGAGCAGGAGGGCATCGACGCCCTGATGATCGAACTGGACGGCACGCCGAACAAGGGCCGCCTGGGTGCGAACGCGATCCTGGGTGTCAGCCTCGCCTGCGCCAAGGCGGCCGCCGATGCCTCGGCCCTGCCGCTCTACCGCTACATCGGCGGCACCCAGGCGCGCGTGCTGCCGGTGCCGATGATGAACATCATCAACGGCGGCGCGCATGCCGACAACCCCATCGACATCCAGGAATTCATGGTCATGCCCGTGGGGGC
>CAYYOE010000324.1:0-3830 GCA_964473055.1 uncultured Rhodobacterales bacterium
GCCGCCGCCGCCGCCCGCGAACTGGCCGCATCCCGCATGACAGGGGCAGGCAGGCACCCCAGCGCCCGGCCCCGGGCGACGAAGTGGCGGAACGCCCGTCGTTCATCCAGCGCGAGATAGCTGGCGGCATAGGTCTCGGCATCGAACATGGCCGACGGCGATCGCCCCTCGCTGTCGCCGAGGGAGGCAAAGTGCAGCGTGGGTGAAACGCCTGCCGCGGCAAGGTCGGGATAGGCCGCCAGATAGGCCGCCGGGTCGATCAGGGGATGGGGCTGGCGCGGCTGGCCCGCCCGCTCATGCGCCAGGAAATCATCCAGCGCAGTCTCCGCCCCAGTCGCCTGCCAGTCGGGATGGCAGTCCTTGTAGAACCGGGTCGAGAAATAGGGCGACGGGTCCAGTCCTGCCGCGTCGCCCTCCTCGATGAAATGGCGCGTCGGGTCCGCGACGGGGGCCGCCAGTTGCGCGGCATAGTAGGCGGCATCGAACAACGGGCCGAAGCGGGTCCGCGCCGGGACATCGCGGGTTTTTTGGCATATCGGGCGCGGGTGTGGCGTCAGTCATTGTCGCGGCCCCATCGGTCGCTTGCTGTCGGCGGGCGAACGGCAAGGCGCGGCATCGCCTCGATTGCGGAACCGGGTCGGGGCGCCCGGTTGTCCTGATGCATCATCCGGGCCAGTTGCCCGCCGGGTCTTGCGGCCAGCATCGGACCACTCTCGCGGACGCCGCGCCGCCGATACTGTGACATGCCGCGCCAGTGCCTCGCTGGCCGAGTGTGCCTGCGCAATCATGACGGCATTGGTCCGCCGGGTTGAAGGGGCGGGCCACGGGATCAAGTAACCGGCGATCACAGCGGAATCGCGCGCTGGTCGGCGATCGCTTCCATCGTGATGTAGGACGTCACGGTGTCCAGTTCGACCTTGTCGATGATTTGCCGGTAGACCCGGTCATAGGCGTTCATGTCGGCGGCGACGACCTTCAGCAGATAGTCGTAGTCCCCCGCGATCCGGTGAAAGTCGATGACGTTCGGGATCGCCAGAACGGTAGCCCGGAACGTGCGCAGCCAGTCGGCCGAGTGGTGCCGGGTGCGCACCATCACGAAGACCACCAGCCCCAGCCCGACCTTCCCGGTATCCAGCCGCACCGTCTGGCCCTGGATGATCCCGGCGTCGCGGATCGCCTTCAGCCGCCGCCAGCAGGCGTTCTGCGACAGGCCGACCCGGTCGGCCAGATCGCGCTGCGACAGCGAAGCGTCGGCCAGAAGCGCGGCCAGGATCCGCCGATCAGTTTCATCGAGTTTTCGCGCCATTCTTGGGTCATATGACACAAGATTGGTCATGATGGCAATCTCTGACGCCGTTGTTCGATCGCAGGATGGGATCATACGATCCCTCCCGCAAGGGCCAGCTCCGCAGTGCCCTCAAACCTGATCCGAACTGCTGGACGATGCTTCCCATGATGCCCGATACGCCCTGCGCGCAGCCCGATGACCCCGCCGCATCACCGCTGGACCGGTTCGCCCGCAGTCTGGTCCGGCCCGATCTGCTGGACGCCCTGCGCGCGGGCCTGATCGGCGAGGGCCGCGACGTTCCCGGGCTGTTCGGTCCCCGCCCGCTGGTCTATGCCGACTATGTCGCCTCAGGCCGGGCGCTGCGGCAGGTCGAAGCCTTCGTGATGGACGAGGTCCTGCCCTTCTACGCCAACAGCCACACCGAGGCGTCCTTCTGCGGCGCGTCGACCACCCGGCTGCGGGCGCAGGCGCGTGCGTGTATCGCGCGGCTGGTGGGGGCGACGCCCGATCACGCGGTGATCTTCGCCGGCGCCGGCGCGACGGCGGGGCTGAACCGGCTGGTACACCTGTTCGGCATCCCCGAGGCGGTGCGCGCGGGCCAGCGGCCGGTTGTCCTGATCGGGCCCTACGAGCATCATTCCAACATCCTGCCCTGGCGCGAATCCGGCGCCGAGGTCATCGAAATCCCGGAATCGCCCCTGGGCGGGCCGGACCTGGACGCGCTGGCCTGCGCCATCGCCCGCACCGCCGACCGTGGCCTGCGCGTCGGCGCCTTCTCGGCCGCCTCCAACGTGACCGGTATCGTCACCGACCCCGATCCGGTCACGCGGTTGCTGCGGGCCAACGGCGTGCTGGCGGTCTGGGACTATGCGGGCGGCGGGCCGTATCTGCCCGTCGACATGGCGGCGGGCGGGCCGTGCGAGAAGGATGCCGTCGTCGTGTCGCCGCACAAGTTCTTGGGCGGGCCCGGTGCCTCGGGCGTGCTGGTCTTGCGGCGTGCGGCAGTGCGGCGCGCGACACCCGTGCAACCGGGCGGCGGCACCGTGCGCTTCGTCTCGTCCACGGGCCACGACTATGCCACCGACCTGGCCACGCGCGAGGAGGCGGGCACGCCGAACGTCATCGGCGACATCCGCGCCGCGCTGGCCTTCCTGGTGAAGGACGCGATCGGGTGCGAACGCATGGCCCGCCGCCATGCCGAACTGACCGCCCGCGCGCTGGCCGTCTGGCGCCGCAACCCCAACCTGCACCTGCTGGGTGACGCGGTCGGCGACCGGCTGCCGATCTTCTCGATGCAGGTGCGCGATCCGGCGACGGGCGGCCTGGTCCACCACCAGCTGTTCACGCGGATGCTCAGCGATTGCCATGGCGTCCAGGCGCGCGGTGGCTGCGCCTGTGCCGGGCCCTACGCGCACCGGCTGCTGGGCATCGGCCCCGAGACCTCTGCCGCAATGCGCGCCGCGATCCTGGCCGGCAACGAGATGGAGAAGCCCGGCTGGACCCGCTTGAACCTGAGCGTCCTGCTGACCGACGCCAAGGCGGATTTCATCATCGAAGCGGTCGATGCGCTGGCGCGTGATCCCGGTGCAGCGATGGCGCGGTATGCGGTCGATCCACGGACCGCACGGTTCCGTGCCTCGGGCGCGGCAGAGGAGGTCGCGGTTCTCGCCGGGTGAAGCCCGTGGCGGGGGGTCAGAATGCCGGGTCGGTCGCTAGCCGCACGCCCGTCGCGTCATCGAACAGGTGTACCGCGCCCGGAACGGCCTGCAGCCGCAGCGTGGTGCAGGGGTCGACGGCGATCCGGTCGCGCAGCAGCACGGTGACTTCCGCCGCGCCGATGCGGCCGGTCACGCTGGTATCGGAACCTGTCGGCTCCACCACGTCCACATCCATCGCGATCGCCCCCTCGCGATCGGCCGGGGCGAACTTCTCGGGCCTGACCCCCGCGATCACCGCGCGCCCTTCGGCGGCCCGGTGCAGATGGTCGGGTAGGTCCAGCACGATCCCGTCGCCATGGAACCGGCCGCCCGAGACCCGGCCCGCGAAGGTGTTCATGGCCGGCGATCCCAGGAACCCCGCCACGAACAGGTTGGCGGGACGGTCGTAAAGCTCCAGCGGTGGGCCGACCTGTTCCACCCGGCCATCGCGCATGACGACGATCCGGTCGGCCATGGTCATCGCCTCGATCTGGTCGTGGGTGACGTAGATGGTCGTGGTGCGCAGCCGGGCGTGCAGCTGCTTCAGTTCCAGCCGCATCTGCACGCGCAGCTTGGCGTCGAGGTTCGACAGCGGCTCGTCGAACAGGAACACCTGCGGCGCCCGCACCATGGCGCGCCCCATCGCCACGCGCTGCCGCTGGCCACCCGACAACTCGCGCGGGTAGCGGGCAAGGTAGTCCGACAGCCCGAGGATACGCGCCGCCTCGGCCACCTTCTCGGTGATCTCGGCGCGGGGGCGCCCGCCCAGCCGCAGGGAAAACCCCATGTTCTCGGCCACGGTCATGTGCGGGTAGAGCGCGTAGTTCTGGAACACCATGGCGATG
>CAYYOE010000325.1:0-3826 GCA_964473055.1 uncultured Rhodobacterales bacterium
GCCGCGGCTGGCCCAGCGCCGAAGGGGCCACCAGTGCCTGGAACTCGACCAGCAGAGGCCGTGTGCCCTCTATGCCCGCAAAGACCACCGATCCGGGCTGTGCGGTGTCGCGGTCGCCCAGGAACAGGGCCGAGGGGTTTGCCACCTCGGCGAGGCCTGCGCCCGTCATTTCGAATACGCCGATCTCGCCCGCCGGGCCGAAGCGGTTCTTGACCGCGCGCAGCAGGCGGAACTGGTGGCCGCGGTCGCCCTCGAAATACAGGACGCAATCGACCATGTGTTCCACCACGCGGGGGCCGGCGATCTGGCCGTCCTTGGTGACATGGCCGACCAGGATCACCGACACGCCGCGCCGCTTGGCGAAGCTGACCAGTTCGTGCGCCGCCGCGCGCACCTGGGATACGCTGCCCGGCGCGGCTTCGACCGTGTCGGACCACATGGTCTGGATCGAATCGATGATGACGAGGTCGGGTTTTTCGGCGTCCAGCGTCGTCAGGATGTCGCGCAGCGACGTTTCGGCCCCCAGCCGCACCGGCGCCGATCCCAGGCCCAGCCGCTGCGCCCGCATCCGCACCTGCGCGGCCGATTCCTCGCCCGTGATGTAAATGCAGGTCAGCCCGTTTCGCGCGAAGGCGGCGGCGGCCTGCAAAAGCAGGGTGGATTTCCCGATGCCCGGATCGCCGCCGACCAGCACCGCCGAGGCCGGCACCAGCCCACCCCCCAGAACCCTGTCGAGTTCAATCAATCCCGAGGGCGCGCGGGGCGGCGGCGGGTCTTCGCGGGCGAAGTCGGCCAGCGCGATGGAACGGCCCCGCTTCGCGCCAAGGGCCGCTGCCCCGGGCCCCGCAGCGGACAGAGGCGCCTCTTCGGTGATCGTGTTCCAGCCACCGCAGGCGTCGCACCGGCCCGACCACTTGGCGTGGACCGCGCCGCAGGCGTTGCAGGTGAATGCGGGGGCACGGGCCATGGAGGGGGTGTGCCAAAGCGCGCGGGCGGCGGCAAGGGGCCTTTCAGGCAAGGACCGCGCTGCGCGCATCATTGCCGTCCGGGCCCCGGACCAGCCCCGCTTGTCAACAGACGGCCGTGGGCGCCCAGACGCGGCTGCTGCGGAACTGCGGGATCAGCCTGGCTGGGTCGGAGCCGGGGCTTGCCCTGTCCGGGTTGCGCAGAGCGGCGGCCATGGGCCGACTGGCGAAACGGGCAGCGGGCGCACGCACGGCCAGAACGTCGCGGGGCAGCGGCGCGCGTTCCGCAAGGTCCTGCGGATTGTCTGCGGGCGCCGCCTCGGCGGCAACCGCAGTCGGCACAGCGGGTGCCGCGCGCACGATATCGCGCAGGGTTGGCGGCGCCCGCATCATCGACAGGGGGGGCGCACAGGGCACGCCAGGGGACGGGTCGTCACGATAGACGAGCCTGACAATCGACATCTGGTCCTGACGCCCGTCCGGAGCCGCCCCGCGCGAACCCATATCGGGGGCCGCAGCGGCCGGCGCGGCCATCGGCAGCCCCGTCGTGGCGGTGGGGCGTGCCGGATGTACCCGCGCGGATGCCGCCACAATCGAAGCGTCCACCGGGCGGTATAGCCTGACCCGACGAGTGATCAGAGTGCCCCAGAGCACGAGGATACCCATGGTCGACCAAAGCGCCAGAACCACGTTCAACCCCGACAGCCCCTCACCCCCCGCCAGGGCGCCACGATACACGAACACGAGGTTATGCAGTCCACTGGCGAGCGCGAGGAAGAGGGTGACCATCGCTGGCAGCGACGGTAAACGATTGCGGTTGCGGGCGCGTGTCCAGAGGTCGGACGCGACTGCGAAAGGCACGAAGATCAGTGCGGCAGCAGCGATAAACACGATGGCGAGGGTCGTCGACATGACTTCTCCGCTTACCTTGGCCCCTCGCTAAGGAAACATGGTAAACAGGGCGTAAACTTGACCGGGATGCGACAGTCCTGGGGGAAAGCGGCGGCGGAATGCGGACCGGACGCCTTTCCGCAAAGCGCCGCGGCGATCAGCCGGTCGTCCGGATCGGCCCATCGGCTGCACCGTCCACGAACTGCCGCAGGACAGGGTTGTCGGCGTGGTCGATCTCGTCCGCGCGCCCCTGCCAGTGCACACGGCCCTCGTGCAGCATCGCCACGCGGTCGGCCACATCGCGCACCGTGCGCAGGTCATGGGTGATGGTGACGGCGGTGGCGCCCATTTCGGTCACGATGCCCCGGATCAGCCGGTTGATGACGCCCGACATGATCGGGTCGAGCCCGGTGGTGGGCTCGTCGAAGAAGATCACCGAAGGATCGGCGGCGATGGCGCGCGCCAGGCCCGCGCGCTTCTGCATGCCGCCTGACAGTTCCGCGGGAAACAGCTCGGCGACCTCGGGACCAAGGCCGACGCGCGCGAGCTTGTCCAGCGCCACCGCCCGTGCCTGCGCCTTCGTCAGCCGCCCCGGGCCGCGCAGCAGGCGGAAGGCCACGTTCTGCCAGACCGGCATCGAATCGAACAGCGCGCCCCCCTGGAACAGCATGCCGAACCGCGACAGGAACGCCTCGTCGGGCCGCGCGCCGACGGGGCGGCCATCGACCTCGATCATGCCTTGGTCGGGCGGGATCAGGCCCAGGATGCACTTCAGTGTCACCGATTTGCCGGTGCCCGACCCGCCGATGATGACGAGGCTTTCGCCGGTCGCCACGTCCAGCGTCACGCCGCGCAGGACCTGCTTGGCGCCGAAGGACTTGTGCACGTCCGCCAGCCGGATCATGCGCCGAAGAACAGTCCGGTGAGGGCGTAGTTCGCGGCCAGGATCAGGACCGACGCGGACACCACGGCGTTGGTTGTCGCCCGCCCCACGCCCTGCGCGCCCCGGCCCGACTGCATCCCGTGGTAACAGCCCATCAACGCCACGATGAACCCGAAGACCGCCGCTTTCACCAACCCCGACACGATGTCCGAAAGTTCGAGGAAATTCACCGTCGTCTGCAGATACGTCGCGGGGTTGAAGCCCAACCGGTTCACCGCGACCAGCCAGCCGCCAAAGATCCCGATGACATTGCCCACGGCGGCCAGGATCGGCAGCACGATCACCGCGGCCAGCAAGCGCGGGGCGACGAGGTATTTCAACGGGTTGGTGGACAACGTTACCAGCGCGTCGATCTGTTCGGTCACCTTCATCGTGCCGATTTCCGCGGCAATCGCTGCCGACACGCGACCCGCCACCATCAGCCCGCCCAGCACCGGCCCAAGCTCGCGCACCATACCGATGGCGACGATCTGCGGCACCACGGCTTCGGCGTTGAAGCGCGCGCCGCCGGCATAGATCTGCAGGGCCAGCGCGCCGCCTGTGAACAGCGTGGTCAACCCCACCACCGGCAGGCTGAAGTAGCCGATCTGCATCAGGGCGACGGCGAATTCGCGCCCGTAGAAGGGTGGGCGCAGGATATGGCTGACACCCCGCGCGGCAAAGATCGTGACCCGCCCGGCGGCGGCCAGGAGCATCAGCACCGATTGCCCGATGGCCGCCAGCGGAGACAGGAGTGCCGTCACCCCGCGAACCCGGCGTAGCGGCGCGTGTAGCGCGTGCCCAGCGATGTCAGCACCTCGTAGCCGATGGTGCCCGCGGCCTCGGCCAGGTCATCGACCCGCTGGTGAGGGCACAGGATGTCCAACGTGTCGGGCACGCGGTCAAGGTGGGTCACGTCGACCCCGATCAGATCCATGCTGACGCGGCCCGCAACCGGGCAGGGCACATCTCCTGCGAACAGCATGGCCCGGTTCGAAAGCGCCCGCATCAGCCCGTCGGCATAGCCGCCCGACACGGTGGCGATGCG